>CANHGC010000171.1 GCA_947460045.1 Bacteroidota bacterium
AGATGGAAAAAGCGAATGATCATTGATTCAAATGTAACAAATCTTGGGTAAAGATGTTTTGATAGACAATGAAATTGGCCACAGTGTGGCCCAATGCCGATGGTTAAATTAAATACAATTGCAAATCACTGGGATTTTCATTGTTGAACCACACATGTTCTTGCAAAGTTGTGGCAATCGATAACCCCACGAAATTTGCATGGATGGGGTAATTCCGATGCTCTCGTTGTGCCAGAAAAGCAGTTCTAATGGTTTCAAAACCACGCTCGTACAAATCCACGAGCAATTGCATGGCAGTTCCACCAGAGTGAATCACATCGTCTATAATGATTACCGGTGTGGTGAGTGCAACCATATTGGGCACAACCCCTTCCCAACGATAATCATCGGAAACTTGCACATTCCCTAGCGACACGTTACAATTGGGCAATATCCGATCCAATTCATGATTGATTTCCAATGCGATAGCCATACCACGTTGGTTGATTGCCACGAGATACAATTCTGTTTCATCTGCAAAAGCCTCTGCGATTTCACAAGCCATTCGTTGAAAAATCAGTCTAATTTCAGTGTGTGTTTTGAGTGTGGTTCTGGTTGTCATTCAATGGGCATCAATGCGTTGATTTACATTCAAATCAACAGGGTAAAATTACATTCAGCGAATTAAAACTCCTCAATTCCTTCGAAATTTTTGCGCAATCTCAATAAATATTTCTGTTTTTGATACCACAAAACCAATGATTCTATATTCGGTTCTGGGACTGCAGCAATGGCTTCAAATTCAACTTCCAATGCCGATTCCTTTTCCAACAACTCAGACTCAACGCGCTGGGTTTGACTTTCCTCGGTGCGATCCATTGATTCAATTTCATCGCTCAAATCCATCATTTCCATCAAATAAGCAGGCGGCAATTGATTGTCTTTGATGTCGGCATTCGATTTCAACATCAAGTACGACTTCACCCTCAACTCCCTATTCATGAGTGTTTTGTAATGTTCATTGGCCTTTTCGGAATCATCCGCATCCGGCTCATCAACATGCGATTGCAAATCAGGGTGAGATCCCCGCTGTATATCGAGATACTTTCTTCTTAAGGCTTTTTCATCGATCACCAAAGCTGGTTCAATGCCAAAGAAAGCAAAAGGATTTCCCATATTAAAGTCCTAAAGCACGGGCGATATCGACCCAAAAGGTAAAGGCCACCAATGACAGAAGGATAACCATGCCTATCACTTGTCCTACGTACAAAACTTTATCCGACACTGGTCTACGTGCGATGATTTCGTACAACAAGAACATCACATGGCCGCCATCCAACGCCGGAATGGGTAGAATATTCATCAAGGCCAACACCAAGCTCAACATGGCTGTTAATGACCAAAAATTCAACCAGTTCCATGTGCTACCAAACATCTGAGCGATTCCTATTGGACCCGCGAGTGATTTTGAAGGGTCTGTTTTACCAGTTGCCACATTGCCCAATGCTTTCGCGTTGGCACCTATCAATCCAAATGAGCGCGACACCCCCAAATTGATGGATTTGCCCAGGCCGTATTTGATGACTTTTTCTTTGTATTCAAATCCAAAGAATGCAGGTTGGAATCCTAAGGTAGCATCCTCGCTTATTTCTGCTTTCAACGTGCTGAATTTTTGATAACTATCAAGCACATCCATTTTCACCGTTTCACCGGCATATTTGGTCAATAATTCTTTAAATTCAAAAAACGATCTAAATGATTCACCGTTGATCGAAACGATCACATCACCTGCTTCCAGCCCCGCTTTTTCTGCGTGACTGCCACCCATCACTTTGCCAATTTTGAACAGCATCATTCTTGGGGCAAAAAAGGGGAGATCAGACTTAGCACCCAACAACTCATCAAAATTATCTGGCATCACCAATGTAGTGTCGTACACCCGAGATTTTACTGGAGTTGCTGTTACAGACACACTATCAACACTTGTGGTAACAGGATTTTCAGTTCTTCTGATTTCAACGATTTTTTTATCGGCTGTGAGAAAGGAAGGATCTCCAAACTGAGCGTCCAAATTATCCACGACAACACCATTCAAGGCCAAAATCTGATCCCCTGTTTGAAAGCCCACGGAACGCGCAATGGGTCCCGCATAAATGCCACCTTGCTCGTTTACAGTTTGTTGTGGAATGTATTTTTCACCCTGCGAATAAGTTAAGGCCACCATGATGACGATACCCAATATCAAATTCACGGTTACACCGCCAATCATAACAATCAAACGTTGCCATGCTGGCTTACTGCGAAACTCCCAAGGTTGGGGTTCAGACTTCATTTGTTCGGTATCTAAACTTTCGTCTACCATACCAGAAATCTTCACATAACCGCCCAAAGGAAGCCATCCCATTCCGTATTCGGTATCTCCTCTTTTGAAACTGAACAATTTGAAATTCCACGCATCAAAAAACAAGAAGAACTTTTCAATTCGAATGCCAAATGCCCTTGCCGCCCAATAATGGCCGAATTCGTGCAAAGTGATGAGAATAGAAAGTGCTAGAATGAATTGTAAGGCTGTAATGAGAGTATCCATATGAAGTTTCACAAAGATAGTTCAAAGCAGTGGCTTGAACCCAATGTTCGGGGAAATGTCGATTTCAATCTACGAATGACTTCCGCATGGCGTGATGCGGTATGCCAACCTCAAAAAACCCGTCACCCACCAATTCGTAGTCGTGTTTCAAATAAAAGGGAACGGCGGAATCTCTGGCATGCACAAGGATGGCTTTATAACCCATTTCTTTGGCATATTGCTCAGCAAATCGAATCATTTCACTGCCTACGCCCAGCCTTTGTTCCCTTTGTTCAACAGCCACTTGGCGCATTTTAACGCCATCCTCCGCACTACTCAATATCATACATCCCAAAACCCAATCATTTTGCAGCGCCACGAGATGCACATCATTTACTTCATCCAAAAATACAGCAGGATCAAACACCATACCCAATGGCCTTCGCAGTACCTCAAACCTCAACCCCAACGATTGAATATATCGCTGCGAGCCCCACGGTACGATTTCAACTTGAACAGCTGAATGGGCCACCATGAACAGTTAGACTTATTTTTCTTGCGCTTCCCCCACGGCCAAAGCAATCATATTCACGATTTCTCTCACCGAAGAACTGTGATGCAGAATATGTACTGATTTTTTGAAGCCCAACAAAACGGGACCAATGGCATCCATGTTGCCCATACTCCTCATGATTTGATACACCGCATTGCCAGAACTCAATCCACTGAATATAAATACGTTGGCTGAAGAATTACCCAATTTGTTGAATGGATACCTTTTTTGCCTCAAATCACCATCGATGGCATATACGGGTTGCATTTCACCCTCAACAAGCATGCTGGGATAATCATTGTGCAAACGCTTCACCACATTTTGCATAATGCCAGGATATTCACCGTTTGAACTGCCAAAATTCGAATATGAAATCAAGGCAATTCTTGGCTCAATTTGGAAGGATTTCACCCGTTGATTCACCAAATTCACCATTTCATATACCATGTCCTCATCCATATCGATATTCACCGTAGTATCTGCAAAAAACACAGGTCCTGACTTGGTCATCATGATGTGCATACCGGATACCCGATGGGTTTCTGGCACCATACCAATCACATCCAAAGCCGGTCTCAACGCGATCGGATAATTTCTTGTTAAACCACTAATGAAAGCATCGGCCTCTCCATTTTCTACCATCATCGAACCAAAATAGTTTCGGTTTCTCATTTGATATTCCGCCTCGAAGCAGGTAAGTCCTTTCCGGCCTCTCTTGGCGAACAACTTTGCGCCATATTCTTTCAATTGCTCCTCTTGTTTGCGGGGATCAATCATTTTAACACCTGGGATTTCGATGTGATTGTCATCCATCATTTTCTGAATGGCATCGGGATTTCCCAACAAAATGGGTTCGCAAATTCCATCTCTCTTGGCGATTTCAGCTGCCCTCAAAATGCGAATGTGATCCGCTTCTGCAAACACAACCCTTTTGGGTGATGTTTTGGCTTTTGTCATCAAGCGATTTACAAAATCATTGTCAATGCCCAAACGCTTTCTCAATTGTGCATTATAACCCTCCCAATCCGTAATGGGCATTCTTGCAACCCCACTTTCCATGGCGGCCTTAGCAACAGCAGGTGCAACCGTTGTCAACAAACGTGGATCCATGGGCTTTGGAATGATGTAGGTTGGACCAAAACTCAAATTCCTTTCATTATAAGCCATCATCACACTTTCTGGCACAGGCTCCATCGCCAAATTGGCAATGGCATGTACAGCAGCAATCTTCATCTCCTCATTGATAGCAGTAGACCTCACGTCCAACGCACCCCTGAAAATAAATGGAAATCCAAGTACGTTATTCACCTGATTGGGATAATCTGAGCGTCCTGTAGCCATAATCAAATCAGGGCGAGTGGCCACGGCTAAATTGTAGTCAATCTCAGGCGTTGGATTGGCCATCGCAAACACAATGGGCTTATCGGCCATCGATAAAATCATTTCTGGTGTGAGTATATTTCCCTTACTCAATCCCACAAAAACTTCCGCACCCATCAATGCATCTTCCAA
>CANHGC010000172.1 GCA_947460045.1 Bacteroidota bacterium
ATCTCAGATCTATGTTTGATTTCCAAATTGATACATAGTATTTTCTTACCAATTTTTGACAAAAAAAAGTATACAAATAGGGTTATTCTTAGTCAAAAACACAGCTTTGTTTACATTTAATTCGTGAAATCCTAATTGAATAGGCCGAAAGCAAAAAATTGCAAATTTTTGATCAATCTATATAATAAACATACTCTATTATTTACGGAACATCAAACTGAGCAAACATGTTGGTCTAATCTCAATAAAAACATGAAAAACACTTTATATAAAATCTATTTTTTTGTCCTACTCGGATTTCTTACACTTGTCAAAGGAAATGCACAATGCGATTGGAAAATTTACTGGGGAATGGATTGTTCTTCGCCAATTATCGCCGTCCAAGGCTGTGGTTCAACTTCCTCAGTTACCGTTTTTAAATGTACCGCCCCTACAGACCCAGATTGTGCTTGTAACGACTTGCCTGTATTCAGAGAAAAAACTGTAAGCGGCATTGCACCGCTATGCAGCTGTGATTGTTCAAACATTAGAGTATTATTAAATGGTGTTCCATATTCAAATGGTGCATTAATTTGTTGTGGTAATCAAAGCGACCCTTGCTTACCATGCAAATGTGGTGTGATCGTAATAGATTGCATTAATAGAACAATCAAATTCACCGACCCATGTTGAAGAAAATAACCTTTATTCTAACTTTCCTCTTATTTATAAATTGTTCGGCCCAAATTCCTAAGCCTCGCGTTCAATGGGTGAGTGAAATTCAGCAATATGGACAGCGTAATACGGGTCTATGGATGATTCCATTGCCGAGAAAAGCCGCCTTTGATAGTTTGGGCAATGTATACACCCTCTTCAGTGTGGGCGATTCTTTGCGACTCACAACAGGTGTGTATCGGAAATCAGATGGGGTTGGTTGTGTCTTGGCGAAAATCAACAAGAGCAATGCCTCCGTGGCTTGGGCTTATCCCTTTAAATCCAATGATTCGAACATGTCGCTAACAGACATCGTTATAACCAATAACAATCAGATTACGGCGTTGATAGGGCATTCAGAAAACGGCACTTATCGAGGTAAATCGTACCCCGGTAACGCGCCTCTTTTTTCCTTCAATACCCAAGGCGATCTGCTGTGGTTTAAATCGGGAAGTGGCATCCAAGAATTACGCTCTGAGAACCAGGAAAACATCGGCATAGGTTATCGAAAGGGCAATGACACAGCTTTTAGTCACCTGAAATTGGATTCATTTAATGGTTATTATGCAATTGAATTAAATGCGTTTGGACAAACCATCAATGCACAATATTTAGGCACTGGCGGAGAAAATAGGACCTTGATGTTTTCAAAAGAATCTTACTTGTTGCAGGTTGAAGTATCCAAAACATCGAGTTTCCGCAACAGACAGGGCACATACAAAGCCGTGGACCAGCGCACATCGCCGCCAAGCGGGAATTTGTTGGATGTCATCACCATATGCTATTCAAAAAACGGAACCATCAAATGGGTGCATCGCGCCGATACGGCTTCAGCCAGGGCACTGAACAGTAACTTTTGCTCAGACAATCATGGTAACGTTTATTTGGGATTGCTGTATAAGCGCAATTGTCGGTGGTTGGGCAAATCGTTTAAAGTACCCTTTGCGGGAGACCCTAACTGCGCCTTGGCGATTTTGGATGAGACAACTGGTTCGGTGAAACGATTTCTGTTTTGTGATACCAGCTCTTACAGCCCATATAGTTCATTTAGATTGATAGAAGGCAACGACAAAATGGGTGTGAGACTGCGTGTTGGCGGCTGTCCAACATCCATGTGGCCTAACCTCCCAGATTCAGCAATCAATGCGGGTGGTGCTATGTGCATGATGTTTGATTTTAATGGCAATTACCAACAATTCTGGCAAGATGAAGAAGCGCAATACAGTTACAGTGGGTATGACGCAACGACCTCTTTTTTGCATCAGCCCCTGTCGAAATACACTGCAAACGTCTATTTTTTTGGGGTGGAAATTTCCAACAGCACGCTCAATGCAATTGCCTTGGGTTATGCGTCATTGAGCAAACGAGTATCGGGGCAATTGGCCATTTCCAAAAATGGGGTGCGTGTGTACCCGGTGCCATCGCAAGGTTTGGGTTGGACGGTATCATCGCTTGATAAGTTCACTGCCGTTTCTATTCACGATTTGGCGGGTAAATTGCTGGGCGAGATGGTTTTTGAGAGTCCTGTTTCTCGATGTGAGGTTGTTGCGCCAACATTGTCACAACCATTGTATTTGTTGACTGTAAAGCTTACCGATGGTAGCACCCAAACGCGATTGATACAGTGATGTAGTGTATTATAATTGGTATTTTTATTGATTACTTTTCATCAATGCTATTTATTTTCCATGGCCTATAATTGTCATTGATAAATTTCAGCATATTGGCATTTGCAACTTTTAAACAAATTGTAGTCATACCATTATGGTCAAACAATCAATTCCCATGAAAAACTATATTTTATTTGCTGCTATTTCATTGTTGTCTGGACGATTAACCGGCCAGCAGAAACCATCTTGGAATACAGGGTACTATTCATCCGGGACGGCGCTGAAATTTACTGAATCACACAATAAATTATTGCCCACAACAGACTCAGTCGGAAATGTGTTTATGGCTTTTCATTACACAGACACATTGATATTAGACGGAAAAATTTACCGAGCCAACGGAAAGAATTCATTCGTAATCAGAAAAGTAGATAAATATGGCAAGTCCCAGTTCAACTTGTTTGCTCAAGCACGAAGTGGTGGGAGAAAAGTGGTACTGTCTGATTTGTTTGCGCTTCGGGATGGTGGCTTTGCCATCGCTGTATCTACCGATGACACCCTTGATTTGGGAAAGGTGGTTCTTGGGGTCAAAAACAGAAATGTAGACGAAAGCTATGTACTTCGATTCAATGCCGATGGATCCTTGCGTTATAACATTCATTTCTATGGAGCGATACCCAATATCCGACCAGGGTACAAAAACGACTTGGTGGTGTATGCCGATTTCAAATCTCCTGATGTAGTAACGATCAATGGAAAATCCTATGACCCAATTTACAACAGAGATTTAATTCTTCAGATCGCCGCTGATGGAACCATTGGCAAAACCTATAACCGATTTAGTTCCTTGGTTGATTGGACAGAAGACATCAAGGGGAATATGTATTTGTTCTCGATGCTTTACAGTTCGGATACGGCGAAAGGCCAACCCTTTGTTGATACAACGTTATTCCCGAGTGCAAAAAGTGGGAATTATCGTGATCATGTAATTCTGGGATTAAAGCAAAATGGAAATGTTAAGTGGGTATTTAGGCTTGATTCTGCCCATGGAAGTAATTCGGGTTTATATAAGTTTGGTATTGATAAAGCGGGTCGAATTTATTTCTGTGACAAAATTGGAAGGGCGTTCAAATATCAGGGTAAGGTTTTGATGTCCTCTCCGAAACTCGCCAATCGCGCCTTGTTTGGAGTTCTGGATAGCAACGGCAAACTGCTCAGGTATTTCTTTGACAATACCTATGGAATTGGGGAAGAGCAGAGCATTTCGATGTATCCTACTGCTTGGCTGGGCGATGATGTAGAAATCAAGTTGTGGGCGGGTCAGGATTTTGCGTGGCCGAAAAAAGCCAGTGTGTCAAGTTCGATTTTGCAAAGTTGTTACTATAATTTCCTCAAGGATACTTTCTCTGATGTGATGGATGTTGAACCTTCGCTGGCGGAAAGGCGCAATTATTTTAAACGACAACAGCGTTGGGGCGTAAGTACAGGATTTGGGGCGAAGGGAAGCGGTGTGTTTGTGGGCAATGATTTATATACCAATTATGGTGGCAATGACTATATGGGTTTCTTTTTTGATCCAGACATCAAAGTGAGCACAAAGGAAATCGTTTTCACACCTCAAATTGTTGTTTATCCCAATCCAACCATTGATGGAAAATTACACCTCGAGTCGATTGCTGCCATGCATTCTTTGGTGTTGTTGTCGGTGAACGGACAAGAGGTAGCTCAATTCACGCAAAAGGGCGAGAGTATCGATCTTGAACTACCAACATTGCGACCGGGGCTCTACTTTATACAAGGCGTATGCAATGAGCACAGATTCACAAAAGCTTTTGTGATTGATAAATGAGGTTTTGATTAATTGGGGCTTATAACAGAATGTACAGATTTGAATGTGTTTATTACCTATGATAAAATGAAGCAATTTTTAACCGGATCAATTTTACTAATTATCGCGTTGGGCGCACAAGCACAAACCTTGGAAACAGGGCTTGCCATCAACAACACCCATTTATGGCAATCTAACAGTTATAATGACTATGTAGAAAGGACCGAGGGATTGGGAATATCTGCTATGGCTAGATACCAACGCCCAAAATCGTTTTTTCTCTTTAAAAACAATGAAGCCGGATTCGAATTTAGCCATGGAGATGACCTCTTCCCACAAAATCGCACTGATTTAAACTAGAGTTTTCCGGGTAACAAAAAACAGAAAAAAAACTAACTTGTTACCATGAAAAAATCAAAATTTACTGAAGCTCAGATTGTTTTTGCGATCAAACAATTCGAGACTGGAACG
>CANHGC010000173.1 GCA_947460045.1 Bacteroidota bacterium
ACCATCTCCTACGTCGCAGCACCCAATGCCTTTGCATACGATGCACGATTCCATGTGTATTACGAGGAAATCAACACCGCCGATACCAACGCCAAAACCGAAAAAATGGCCACTTGGCGCGTAGTGAGCAATTTCTTGGTGGGAAACAATACAGTACCCATGCGTCAAATCCCAAGATTGAGCTTCTTGCAGTTCTTGCAATCAAGCATTACCGCGGCACCCAACCTCAAACACCGCATCAAATGGGTTGGCATCACCCTCTACGGCGGAAATCAAACCCTGGTAGATTACATTTCGGTGAACGAACCCAGCATTGGCATCGTACAAAAACAAGCCGAATTCACAAACATCAGCGGCGGATATGGCCTCTTCGCATCCAGATCCACCAACAAAGTGTGGTATGTGCCCATGGACCCTGCCTCCACCACCTATTTGCAAAAGCACGAACTCACCAAAGCCCTCAACTTTGTGAGATGATTTCGGCCTAAATCAGCAAAAACGACAGCCCGTCACACACAGCGGGGCCTTACAACTCACTTTTTGTCAGCATTTATGACAATTCGGCACGCCAATGCCCATGATTTTGCTGTGGTACACAGATTGCGGACTAAAAGCAAAACGAACTTAAAACCATGAGTAAAATAATTGGAATTGACTTAGGTACCACCAACAGCTGTGTAGCCGTTTTGGAAGGTAACGAACCTGTTGTAATCGCCAACAGTGAAGGACGCAGAACAACGCCTTCAATTGTAGCGTTTATGGACAATGGAAATGGCGAACGCAAAGTGGGTGACTCTGCCAAACGTCAAGCCATAACCAACCCCCAACACACCATTCAATCGATCAAAAGATTCATGGGTGAAAAATTCTCTAACATGTCGGTTGAAATCGGCCGTGTTCCCTACGAAGTTGTGAAAGGCGACAACGATACCCCCCGAGTTCAAATCGGAGATCGCAACTACACCCCACAAGAAATCAGTGCCATGGTTCTTCAGAAAATGAAGAAAACCGCGGAAGATTACCTCGGACAGGAAGTTACCCGCGCGGTAATCACCGTTCCTGCATACTTCAACGATGCACAACGTCAAGCAACCAAAGAAGCTGGAGAAATCGCTGGCTTGGTGGTTGAACGTATCATCAACGAACCTACCGCTGCTGCATTGGCTTACGGTCTAGACAAATTGGATCGCGACATCAAAATTGCCGTGTATGATTTGGGTGGTGGAACGTTCGACGTTTCAGTGCTTGAATTGGGCGATGGTATCTTCGAAGTAAAGAGCACCAATGGTGATACGCACTTGGGTGGTGACGATTTTGACCAAGTCATCATCGACTTTTTGGCAGACGAATTCAAACGCCAAGAAAACATCGACCTGCGCAAAGACCCTATGGCCTTGCAACGCTTGAAAGAAGCCGCTGAAAAAACCAAAATTGAATTGTCGGCCAGTACCGAAACCGACATCAACTTACCATACATCACTGCCGTTGACGGGGTGCCCAAGCACTTGGTGATGAAAATGAGCCGTAGCAAGTTTGAGCAATTGGCCGCTTCATTGATCCAACGCACTCTTGAGCCATGCAAACAGGCATTGAAAGATGCAAACATGAACCCAAGCGACATTGATGAAGTGATTTTGGTAGGTGGTTCTACACGTATCCCAGCCATTCAAAAATTGGTTGAAGATTTCTTCGGCAAAGCGCCAAGCAAAGGAGTAAACCCTGATGAAGCCGTTGCCGTAGGTGCTGCAGTTCAAGGGGGTGTATTAACCGGTGAAGTGAAAGACGTTGTTTTGTTGGATGTAACTCCATTGAGCATGGGTATTGAAACCATGGGTGGCGTAATGACCAAAATGATTGAATCTAACACCACCATCCCAACCAAGAAAACCGAAACCTTCTCTACAGCCATGGACAACCAACCTTCTGTAGAAATTCACATCTTGCAAGGAGAACGTCCGATGGCCAACGACAACAAAACCATTGGTAAGTTTATTTTGGACAGCATTCCCCCATCGCCCCGCGGTGTGCCACAAATCGAGGTAACTTTCGATATCGATGCCAACGGTATTTTGAGTGTACAAGCCAAAGACAAAGCCACTGGAAAAGAGCAAAAAATTCGTATCGAAGCCTCTAGCGGATTGAGCAAGGAAGACATCGAAAAGATGAAGAAGGATGCTGAAATGAACGCAGAATCTGATGCCAAGCGCAAAGAAGAAGCAGACAAAATCAACGCAGCAGATGCATTGGTATTTAGCACAGAAAAGCAATTGACTGAATACGGCGACAAAATTCCTGCAGAGAAAAAAGCAACCATCGAAAGCGCTTTGGGCGAATTGAAAAAAGCCTTGGCAGAGAAAAACTTCGTAGCTGTTGATAGTGCAACCAGCGCTTTGAATGAAGCGTGGCAAGCTGCCAGCCAAGACATGTACAACGCCACTGGCGGAAACCCTGAAGGGGGTGAGCCCGGCGCAGGTGCTGGTGCTGGCGCAAACAATGGCGCTGCCGGCGACCAAGTGCAGGACGTAGATTTCGAAGAAGTGAAGTAAGCGAACATCATCGCACAAACACAATTTGTTATAGTGAGTGAATAACACAAAGGGTGCCCAATTGGGCACCCTTTGTGTTATTTTTGAATCCCCAACCAATGAAAAACGCACTCCTCACCCTGCGCAGCCTGAAAACCATTGCCACTGTCACCGCACTGACTGCAACACTATTCAGCTGCAACCCCACGAGCGAAACGAATCATTCAGACAGTAGCACAACAAACCCCTACACCAACGCTGCGCCAGGCAGTGAAACCCCCGCGGGAATTGCGCCTCCAAAATATTCAGATACCATGGGCATTACAGACCCAATGGCCAAAGACAGCATCAAACTCACCATTGCATTCCAAATGGCTGCCAACGACCTGGGCATGGCCTACATCAACAAAGACCCAAATACCTACGCCAAATACACCCTGCCCGCTATCGAAAAGGCAGCGGGCGGCAAATCTGCCTATTTACAAAAATTGCAATCGGTATTCAAAGACCCCAACAACCCAACCTACACCAAAATCCTCTCTGGACCCATTCAACGAACACGCGCCCGGCTCGATGATCAAGGTTATTTACAGGGTTGGTATTGTTTGATGCCGGTGAGAATGTTCAGAACCGAGGCGGGCAAAACACTGCAAGACATCAAATGGATGGGCGGGCAATCGTTGGATGAAGGCAAAACCATTTATTTCATCGACATCACCAACATGCCGCCGGAAAAAATCATGCAAATCATGCCGGATCTCAGAATTGTGCTCACACAATAAACGGTGACTTACCCAAATTACAACTCATTCCCCAATTTACAAAAATCAAATTCAGCGGATCTCACAAGAATATTCAGCGGATACTCACAAGAATATTCAGCGAACAACACAAACAACCCTTTCAACACCAAAAGAAAAAGGCGCCAATGGCGCCTTTTTCTTTATCCGAGATTTTTAAAAATCCCAGCAATTATCTTTAACTCATTACGCATGCTGCGCGCAACACCAATTACTTGGTGGTTAAACGCATCTTGCGACGAGTGGTTTTTTCAACCTTCTCCTCATCCATGGCAGCAATACCAGTAATGGATTGATCCACGAAAATACGACCACAGTTTTCACAGTCGATGATGCGGTAGTGAGCACGAATGTCGCTGTGTCTTTGAGGTGGGATTTTGCTAAAGCAACCACCACATGAACCACGCATAATCGAAGCTACTGCAATCCCGTTGCGCACGTTACCACGAATTCTGTGGTAGGCACGGTGCAAACGAACGTCTAATTTAGACTCGGCAGTATTGCGCTCCAACATGATCTTATCAATCTCCTCGGCATTTTCCTTCTCGATTTCTGTTAATTCAGCCTTTTTGTATTCCAAATCCTTCTGACGAGATGTCAAAGCGTTCTGGGTATTCCCCAACAACTCTTCTTTCATTTCAATCTGACGGCCGAATTCGCGAATGCGCTTCTCTGCCGACAAAATTTCCAAACCAGCGATTTCTTTTTCCTTGTTGATGGCGTCATACTCGCGGCTGTTTTTGATGTTATTCAACTGATCATCATACTTTTCAATCAAACGTTGAAAATCTTTGATGGCGTTTTTCTTGTTGCTGATCTCGTGGTTATACTCCGCAATCTCATTGGCTATATGAGACACACGGGTTTCCAAACCTGCGATATCATCTTCCAAATCGGCAACTTCCATGGGCAATTCTCCCAATACAGCGCGAAGGTTGTCGAGTCTTGAATCGATCTGCTGCAACTTCCACAGATCTTTAAGTTTTTTGTCGATGGTTACGTCCATGTTTATTTTAAATAATCAATAGGGTTGGTGATAGTTTCTGCAAAAATGGTTGCAAATTTAGGGAATTTCGCTGACAATATGTTAGAAAACAAATCAATTGTATATTTCTCGCTTTCGTAATGGCCAATGTCGCACAGCAACATCTTCCCCTGAGCATCAAAAAACTCGTGATACTTCACATCCGAAGTAATAAAGGCATCCGCCCCAGCACGCATCGCATCGCCAATCAAAAAGCTCCCAGCACCGCCGCAAATGGCCACCGTATTCAC
>CANHGC010000174.1 GCA_947460045.1 Bacteroidota bacterium
GGCTGTAAAGCCATTGCTGCGCGAAATCACTTTTGCTCCGCGGTTCATGCTGGCCACCAAAGCCCCTTCCAATGTGCCTACTGGTGCATATACAAATTCTTGGATGTCGTTTTGATTGAACACGATTGGTCCAACCAATCCAATGGGGATTTCGGTGCTTCCAACAAACGATTCGATGTTGTTTTGAATGGATTGGGTGTCTAGGTGATGGTTTCCAATCGCATCATGGATGATGCCATGCTCCCGCATAAATGCTTGCCGCAGTTCGGTGGCAGTTCGGGTAGAAAGTCCCCGACCGGGTACAAGAGGTAGCTCAGATTGCATATGAGTGTAATAAATACTGCATTCAATACAGCATCAAAAACAAAGGTATTTCATTCAAGCCACAACTGAACGGCAGTGAATTTCACAATCCCATCGTTGAAAGGTCAATTGCCCCCAACTTTTGCGATTTTTACCAAATTGTTAACGATTTGATCTCGTTGTTACGGAAAATCGCAAAAAGATTGTTTGAGGTTTACGGAAAATCGCAAAAAATAATTAAGGTACGAATAGGGGTGTGGTGCCATTGGGTGTAACCAAGAAATATTGACCGGAAATCCAATGGTTGATTTGTAACGTGGTTTTTCTTTCCTCACTTGCATTTCGAAACGCCATCGCGCGCGGAGATTCCGCCCAAACCCGACCCAATACGTCCACAATTCGGTATTCCATGCCAGCGTTTTGACCCCAATCAATGTTGAGTGTTTGATTTTCGATGTGCCACAAAACAATTGGTTTTTGCCCAGATTTGGCACCGTTCTCAACTTGCAATTTTTTCGCGTAACAGGTATCGTACTGCCACAGTGTGCTGGAATCTTTCACAATTCTGTTGGCAATGCCGCGGATCAGGTTGTGGTCTGTGTCTGTGATACCCGGATGGAAAGCCGTTGCCGATACATCTTTTGAAAACAAACTCCGGTAAATGGTCATGGCAGCCAAGTGGGTGCCGGCCGCAGACGGGTGAGATCCATCGCCCTGATACAATTCTATCGAACTGCTCGCCCTCACATCGCGCCATACACTCGCAACAGGCGCTACGTTGGCTTTGTTGTCTTTGGCCATGGCGATGTAACTCTGTCGCAACAGCTCATTCATGCCCGCAAATGTGCAAACGGGTGGCCAAAATGCACAATTGGAAGCGTCACCATTTTGTCGGCCCCACGTCATATAAAACAAAATTTGCACGCATTTTTTTGCCGATCGGGCTGAATCCACCAACGTTTTGGCATAAGGAAAACACTCGGCTTCCACTTGCTGGGGTGGGAAAGAGGGGAGTTGGCTTTGTTCTTGTAGCACGATGGCGTCGTAAGCACCGCTGGCCAATTCTGCCAATACCTGCGGATCGGTACTGTGTCGTTTAAATGTGGTGCCTCCGGGTGATATCGCTGTGAATTCGAAGGTGTCACCGAGGCTCTCTGCCACTTGTTTTGTCCAATTGGGCAAATCGTTCACCGCCGTATAGCTGTTTCCAATGAAAAGGATTTTTTTAATGGCCGGTCTTTGTGCTTGTGCCGAACAGAGGGTAAAAAACGATAACAATAGGGCTGCGATGGCTTTGAATTGCATCCTGCAAATATCCTTGTTGGGCATCAATTTTTTGTAGTTCTCGATATCTTCGTGGTACATTTAAGTCCATGAGCAGTCAAATTCGCCCAGCACTCCGCACCATTTTGTGTGCAATGATCCTTTTTGTTTCAGGTTTTTCCAATGCACAATCCAATAAACTGCCGGTGGCTCAGAATGCGGCCCGACAGGAATTTGATGCAAAAGACGGTTACTTAGATGAAAAGGTGTCACAAATGGGAGAAGATGGTTTGATGATGACATCGCGAAGTAGCAAAGCCGAAGAGGGTGTTTACACGTATCGGTACAACGTGATCAGCACAACTTTGGCTGAGGGAAAAGAAATTCTGCTATCTGTTGATCGTGCGGTTGCTGGCAGTACTTTTAGTTATTTAACGCCCACACACTTTCACCAGTTCATCTATTCGAGATCGAAATTTGTGATTCATAGCATTCCCCGCAAAGGTGTGATCAAGCCGATAGAAGTATCAGGTGAATTTCCCATCAATGGCATTGTGCAACAATTTACGGTGGTGAACAATCAAGTGGTGATAGCGGCTCGCACAAAAACAGGACCTACCTTGTTGTTCATTGATTGGAAAACCGGCGATTTACAGGTTGAACAGGTTGCCATTCCTGCGGGTTTCAAGGCGAAAGCACTCAGCATTATTAATTTGCAGGATTTGTCCAACGTGGGTGAAGTGGCTTTGGTTTATGGCATCAATAAGACAAAAGCGGGTCCAAAGCGCTGGTGCATTCGATACAATGCCAACGGTGAAGTGGCTGGGAATGTAGATATTTCTCCCGGACCAGAATCATTGCTGATGGATGTGAAAGTGTCTGCGATTTCAAAATCTAAGTACATTTACAGCGGTACCTATACCAAAAATGTACGGACCAAATTGGCCAGTGCCGCACAAGGGATTTTCTTCTCAGAAAGCGATGGTAGTAACCTCAAATATGTGAAGTTTACCAACTTTTTAGATCTTCAGAATTTCGTGGAATTTTTACCCAAGAAAACGCAAGATCGCATCGAACGGAGAAAAGAAAGAGCCGCAGATGATGGTAAAGAATTGGCCTACAATTACCTGATGACCATTCACCCCATCGTGTCAACGGCCGACGGTTACTTTTTGGTTGGAGAAGCCTTTTATCCCCAATATCACACCGAAACCTATTACGTGAACGGTAGGCCCCAAACCCGCAGAGTGTTTGATGGATATCAGTATACCCATGCGATTGTGGTGAAATTCGATATCAACGGAGAGCGCAAAATGGATCAGTGTTTGGGTATGCGATTGGTGGATCTGCCAATGACCATCGTACACAACATTTCTTTGAATGTTTCTGTAGCAAATCAAGTGACCTTGAGCTATGCCAACGATCGGTATTTGGTGAGCAAGACCTTCAGCCATGCGGGCACTGAAATCGACAAGAAACAAGTGGAGGTGATGAGCACTGGCGACGAAGAAGAGAAAATCCGACAGTCAACCGCCACAATGCGACACTGGTACGGTCCATATTTTGTGGCTTACGGGTTTCAAACAATCAAAAAGTCTGGTTCAGGCAAGCGCCGCGTATTTTACATCAACAAGTTGCAGATGTAGTTTTGGCATTGCTTTTGATACCTAGGGTTGTTGCCAATTGGAACATCCAAGCAATCCATCACTCATGAAATTCAATCGCATTCAGCACTACTTTTTCGCCCCTAAGCATGTTTTTGTTGCCTTTTTTGGTGCGATGATGATGTTGTTAACCACGAGTCAACTCTCCGCCCAGCGCATCAACATGATTGATATTATTGGCGATGTAGATTCTGTTGCCGCGGCATTTACCAAAACGGGATTGAAATTGGTGGCCAAAAACAGTGATGATTATCGCTTGGTGGGCAAAATGGCCGGCGAAAACATTGAACTGCGTTTTTATTTTACCCCCATTTCGAGGGTTGTGTTCAAAGGTGTTGTGATTACGCAAAAGGCTTATGCGGCCGATAGCGTGCATGCGGAATACTTGATGAGAATTACAAAAATTTCTAAGCGATACATCATTCCAGAAACTTTGTATTTGAGCGATGGAAGTCGGGTGGGATTTTCTGGCAAATTGCCCGCCGAAGTGGCTGCAAATCCAACAACTGTGCCCCTCGAAACCATCGTGAATAAAACCAATATTCCGGCCTCTGTGCAGAAAATAGCGTGGGAAAACATGACCTATTTTACCAACTTGAAATTGTATTGCTCCAAATTATCGGATGGTAAAATTGCCACAGAATATGTGGTGAAAGACAACGAAACCAAATACAACAACGAGAAGGCGATGCTGCCTGGCGGTGGTAAGGATGAACTGGGATTCTAGTTCGGCAAGCGCGGTTTATTCGTTCATTCTGTTGCGGTAAGGCATCAATTGAATTTCTGGGCAGCGCGCAATCGCAGGCTGCGTGAAATTTTGTAGGGCGCCCATGCCAAGAAGAACAACCCCAGCGCAATCACATCGCCCTGAATGATGTACCAAGGCCAAGGACCCAGAATGTCTAAAATGGATGCGCTAAACGGTTTGTGGGCCAAAAAGAAATAATTCGCCGTGTCGCCCACAATGTAATTGATGATCAAGCAGGTGATGGTGAAGACTTGCAACGCAGCGTAGGCTTGAAACAACTGTTTCATTTTTAATTCTGGTGGCCTGAGAGAAAGCAGGTGGATCACAAACATCACCAATCCGGTGTGGCTGATCCAAAACTTGCAGAAATTGAAATGGGGGAAATTTTCGTACAAAGCCGGCGTGATTATGGCGTTGAATGTGAAAACCCACACAAAGAAATACATGATGGGCCACAGCCATTCCTTCTTGGTGTAACTGTAAGCCAATGCCACAAAAGCCAACCAATTGCAGGGGTTCAAGGGGAGGTCTTCGCCCCAGTTGTATTTCACATAGGCGGGGTCGGTCTCGGGTAAAAAGCTCACATA
>CANHGC010000175.1 GCA_947460045.1 Bacteroidota bacterium
CGCAGCAGTGGGATAACCTTTGGGATATCCTGCATACTGTTCATCTAAATACCTTCCCATCCATCCGGTTGTCCAGTTTTCATTGCTATCAGAACCACTCATCCAAATATCGGCCGAACGGAAATGCGAGTAATTGGGATTGGGATAACCCACGGCTTGAATGGCACTGAGCTGACCGTTGTTGTACAAATCCCTCAATCCCCCCAACTGTGGATGCAAGCCTACACTTGGCTTATCCCAGAAACTCAACACCTTACTATCGGGTATCAAAATGTTGTTTCTGGCTTTGGATAAATTGGAATATTGATCCAATGGAATTAGGGTGTTTAACCCATCGTTCCCACCAGATAAATTAATAATTACCAGTACTTTACCATCGGCACTTCGCCTTCCCAGTGAACGCAACAATGGTGAATCTTCAAAGGTTTTCACACCCATTCCATTCAACGTCAAGGGCAAAACGGTTCCAGCGGCTGCGCTGGCTTTAAAAAAGGATCTGCGTTTCATGGCTTATGACAATTGGTATTCTGAGAGGTTCATGATGGATTTGATCAAATACTGTATTTTCACCGTAGCGGTTGATTTTGCCGTTGTGTGATTGGGATCTGAAGGATCTGTGGCTGAGCGATATTCATCACTCCAATTGTAATCAGGGATACCTCCCGGAAGCAAAATTTCCTTGAGTGTGGCGGTTTGGGCTGCGCTGATAGTCATTGGCAATAAATGTGAAACGCACTCGGCGATCAAATCGTCTGCTTGGCTTGGATTGCTCAGTTGCTTGGTAAAAATCCATACATCCGCAATCAAAGTAAATGAACCCACTTTGTGTCCGATAAACAACAAATAATCCGTAAACTGATTGCGCTTGGGCAACGTATCGCTATTGATCCAGCTGCGATGAAACAAAGGTTTTTGATACCACGCCGGCCAACCCGCAACATTCGGAGGATCACCCAAATTCAGTTGAGTTAATTCGCCAAAATACATTCCCATTTGATACATCTGATACAACAGGAAATAATCATTAGACGCGGGAAATTTCAATTCCATCTCTCTACAGAACCCCACTTGCTGGGTTAGAGGGTCTTTGATCACGCAGGCACGGTTCCATGAATCAAAAAAGTGCTCACTCATCAAAAGGGTTTTCAATACGGCTTTGATGCTGTAGCCACTATCGCGGAAAACCTTCGCCAAAGGCACTATCACGTTCGCTTCAACCGTATCGTCAATTTCGTAATACACAAAATACTCATACAACTTCCTGCAGAGGAACAAGGCCACCTCATCCACCTTGAAAATCATGGTGAGTAGATCATCCAATTCGGTGTTTCCCGCATTAATACCGGTCTGACCTTTGATCACCGTATTGCCATAAAACGAGCTGAATTGCTTATCGGAGCTATCGTGGTTCACACTCACAAAAGCGGTACTAAACGGATTCGTTAGCGGATTGATGCTCCATCCGGTCAACACCCTGGCCATTGCTTTCACATCGTCTTCCGTGAATTTGCTGTTGGGTCCCTTGCCCAATGTAAACAACTCTTGCAGTTCGCGGGCGTAATTTTCGTCGGGCGCTTTTTTTGTATTCAAACGTCCGTTGAGGTAAAACAACATGGCTGGATCGATCGTCACCGCACGCGTTAAATCCTTGAGATTACCCAAAGCATGCGTATACAACACCTTGGTGTAAACATAACACGCCCTCGAATCGGGGATTTCCAAAAATTGTATCGCGAAATGATTGTGCCAAAACAAAACCATTTTGGCTTGTATGTCTGGCGACTGTGTAGCCAATTGTCCCCAAAACCATGACTTCACACTGCCTTTTCTGTATTGTTCTACTGCCGGATCTAAAGCAGCATTCACCCAGGTTGAACCATAAGGTACGTTGGGGTCTTTCACCAAATTGCCGTAATTGTTCACGGGGGGATTGGGCAAAGTAGTAGACACGTTCAGCAACGCATCAACGACTTGCTCAAGCGTTTTGCCTTTGTAAAGGTTGTAATCCGATATTTTAACCCCAAACAAAGTTCTGCGGAGCAAGTGCATCAATTCGGATTTTCCAAAGCTGCCTTTGTAGGCGGATATACCCGTATTTGTTCGGCGCTGCAAACCAATGTTTCCGTTGATTTCTCCTTGCTTTTGCAAAGTTTCATCCACTTCATTCACAGCAACTTGATCCAATGTTGAGGGATTTCTAAGCGATTCAAAAAATTGTTTGCGATCCATACCAAATGGGGAATTTAACGATTAGACATGAATAACTCGCCATTCGTTTACTCCCTTCAATAAATTCTGTAAAATATGACTTAACCGGTATAGGCCATCTTCACCTCACCATGATGAAATTCCGCCATCTCACCGGAAGATAATTCAACACTAATTTGACCCTTTTCATTGATTCCTATCAACTTGCAATCGATCATTTCGTTAGAATCGCAAGCGATTAACGTGATCATTTGTTCCTTTCGATACAACCAATCAGAGTATTTAGCAGCGAATGCATCCAATTGATCCCACGCATTCCAAAGGCCACAAACCATCGCCTCAATGATTTCTCTGATGTTCAATATCTCAACTTCGGTAGATGTTCTGCTTTTCTCCAAATTCAAACGTAGCGATGTCGCCAAGGGTTGATCATTAAACTGCATCTGATTCACATTCACACCCACGCCCAAAAACAAATACTTCTTCGAGCCAACCGTGATTACCTCCATCAACAGGCCTCCCACCTTCATGTGATTCAGAATCAAATCGTTGGGCCATTTGATTTCTAAGGAACCCAAACCCAATTCAATCAAAGCATCAGTTAATCCTGCCGCGAGCGCTTTATTCATTAAGACCAACCGATTTTCATGGCCAGGCATCAGCGGAAACGCCACCGTAAACATGGCATTTTTCCCAGCTTCCGAAATCCAAGTGTTTCCCCTTTGCCCTTTGCCTTGCGTTTGAACATCGGTGTACAAAACCAAAGGATTCTTTTGGGTATTCACACCCATAGCGCCACTTTCCATAAATCGCAGCAACTGCAATTGCGTGGAATCACAACTGGGCGAATAAAAAAGATGACCCCTACCTACCGAACCGATGAACTGAATGTCTAACAAAATGGCGTTCTTTGTAGCAAAGTAAGCGATTACATGGCGAAAAAAATTCAAACATCAAGTGTGGAGGCGTTGGTTGCAGTGATTGTGCACGGTCTACAAGAAAAAAAAGGAATCAAAATTGTTTCTCTCGATTTGCGCAAAACCAGCAGCGCATTCGCAGATTTCTTTGTGATATGTGAGGGTGGATCGTCCAGACAAGTGGATGCATTGGCCGATAGCGTTGAAGACGAAGTGCGAAAAGCCATGAAAGAGAAGCCAGC
This sequence comes from Bacteroidota bacterium, assembly GCA_947460045.1. GTDB lineage: Bacteria > Bacteroidota > Bacteroidia > NS11-12g > UBA955 > UBA955. The sequence goes on from CANHGC010000175.1 coordinate 3,368, forward strand.
ACACCGCGAAGGAAACGACGCATCAGAATGGGTATTGCTCGATTACATCAACGTTGTGGTTCACATATTTTCAGAAGAAAAAAGAAATTTCTACCAATTGGAAGAATTGTGGGGCGATGGGATAATTACCAAACACGAAGCATAATTTTTAAAAAACATTTGGAATAGTCAAGTTCTTTTGTATCTTTGCAGCCCCTTAGATGGCCCGTTCGTCTATCGGTTAGGACGCCAGGTTTTCATCCTGGAAAGAGGGGTTCGACTCCCCTACGGGCTACGAAAATAAATCGCGGGATGGAGCAGTGGTAGCTCGTCGGGCTCATAACCCGAAGGTCACAGGTTCGAGTCCTGTTCCCGCTACTAGAGAAAGAAAGTCATCAGAAATGGTGACTTTTTTTGTTTATCGCTAATCCTTAGGGCATTTAATCGAATACTATCATATTTAATCGCAGCGAGTCGCTCTATCAAATCCCTTGGCAGAGGCAGCAGACAAATTACAAAACTGTCAATGATTCAATAATTTATCAAAATAATCCAGCGCTTTTAAGCCCGCCTGATTCCAAAAAATATAATCGTGGCCCGCACCGACCACAATTTCACTTTGAACTATTTTTGAATCCAAGTAATAGTGACCCACTGCGGTGTATGCTGTTGGAACCGCGGCCCTTGCTTTACATGCTTCTGAGCGCTCTATCGCAATCAACAAAGACTCAGTCTGATTCACCGGCACAACGCCATCATTGCTTCCATGAGCCAAATACATCGGTACCTTAAAAAAATCTACCCGCATTTCGATATTATTCGTACCCCGCCATCGCCAGGGAACATCATAATATTTTCCAAGACAATTGATCATCAGGTTGTCGTTCTTCATCAACAACGGATTGTAATCACCACTCAAGCCGGCACATCCCACAAACGCCTCTGGATGCTCCAAAGCCAACAACAAAGCACCTCTTGCGCCCGTCGATAACCCCATCACATAAGATGGAATAGGCAATCGCAACGATTTATAATAAACATCACCATTCACCGTCTTTATTGGGTCTCCTGGTATGCCTTGATCAGTAAAATAAGTCCTTTTTTGTAACGGCTTTATCACAGAATCCCACAGCCACGTCCGCGTGGGATGCAATCGGTAGTCAGCGCGCATCTGAGGGTACAAACTATCCATATATACGCTCTTACCCATCTC
>CANHGC010000176.1 GCA_947460045.1 Bacteroidota bacterium
AAAGCCAGGTTTAGGATGCCGTCGTTGGCTTCATTGGCTGTTGTCATTAACAGGAATCCTGCACCCCCTGCGAGTAGGGAAATCATGTGAATGCGTCGGCGGTTGATGCCATTGCGCGCAGTGACCAAAGTGAGTATCAAAGCAAACGCCATCGAACTCAAACCATACATACCCATGGAACTACCGATGACGTTGGCGGCTTGGTTGAAGGCCTCGTTTTTGGCATCGAAATGGGCATCGCCATGTTGGGGCATCGCGGCGTGATATACGTGCTCAGTGAGTGCTGGCGTGGCAAAAGACCACATCGTAAAGAAAGCAAACCAACTGAAGAATTGTACCACACCCAACTTCCACATGACTGCAGGCATGGATTTGAAGTTCTCGGCAATTTCGGAGAGTCCGTTAAACAGCCCGCTGCTTTCTGCATTTTGTTTGCGGAAGGCTTCTAAATCGGCGGGTGGTTCCTCGGTGGTGGTGAAGACCGACCATAAGATGGAGCCCAAAAACACCAATGCACCGATGGCGAATGACCAAATGACTGAGTCAGGGACATGTCCTTCCGGCGCTTTGTCCGAAACCCCCAAATAACTCATGAACCAGGGTAGGTTTGAGGCCACCCAAGTACCCACGCCGATGATGAGGGTTTGCACCACAAAGCCATAGGAACGCTGTGAATCGGGGAGTTTATCTGCTACCAATGCGCGGAAAGGCTCCATGGAAATGTTGATGGAAGCGTCCATGATCCATAGGAAACCGGCTGCCATCCAAAGGGTGCTGGAGTAGGGGACAAAAAACAGGGCGAGCGAACTCAATATGGCGCCGAGGAGGAAATAGGGTCTGCGTCGGCCAAATTTGGGGTGCCAGGTGCGATCGCTCAAGTACCCGATGATGGGCTGTACGATGAGTCCGGTGAGCGGTGCGGCAATCCATAACATGGGGATGGAGTCTTCGGTGGCGCCGAGGGTTTGGAAGATGCGCGACATGTTTCCACCTTGCAGGGCGAAGCCAAATTGGATGCCCAAAAAGCCGAAGCTCATGTTCCAAATTTGCCAGAAAGAGAGTTTTTTGGTGCTCATAGAAAAGTTTTTTTGATATTGTGATATTGCAATATTGAATTAATCGACGATTACAGCATAACCCCATCCATCCAGGGGCATGCCTTGTCCGATGTGTTTGATCGTCACGGCTGATTTTACGTATGTCTTTTCGGTTCCGTCGAGGGTGCGGTCGCCCACGGCCTGAATCCATTGTTGTTTGCTGCTCAGGTTTACTATGACGGTAACGGTTTGACCTTCGCTGGTTCTGCGGAAGGCATAGATATTCTCATCGCCCCCGGTCACTTTCAGCACCTCTTCTTTGGCACCCCAAGCGCCATTTTGCAGGGCGGGGTGGGTGTGTTTGAGGTGGTTCATGGTGCGATACCATGCGTAACGTGAGGTGTCGGACCATGAAGTAATGGGATCTTTCTCGAAGAACTGCAAACGTTTGGTGTTGTTGGCTTCTTCTCCGCTGTAGATGAGGGGGAAGCTGTTTTGCAGGGTGTAGTTGAGCACGCTGAAAACCTGCCAGTGGTCGCCATATTTTTCCTCCACGGTGCCGTTCCAGGTGTTCTCGTCGTGGTTGGTGAGGAAGCTCATCATCATTGATTTTTCGGGGAATAGGGCGCGGGCTTCGGTGAATTTATTCACGAACTCGCGGCCGGTGATTTTGCCTTTGGCACAATCGGCTGACGCGGAGTGTAAGGTCCAACCGTAATACGCATCAAACGCTTTCTCCATGTACCCGGGCGGGTTGGGGTCGATGTCTTTGTTGTTCTCCATCTCGGCAAGCATGAACAGCGATTTGCGCGACTCTAACGCCGTGCGTGCCTCTTCCCAGAAACTGCGTGGCACCAAGAAGGCCACATCGCAACGAAATCCGTCGATGCCGCATTCATCCACCCAAAACTTCATCTCTTGGATCATCGCCTTGCGCAGTTCGGGGTTCTTGAAATTGAGCTGTGCCACGTCGGTCCAATCCCAAGGCGTCACAATCTTGCCGGAATTGTCGTGCACATACCAATCGGGGTGTTCGGTAACCCAAGGGTGATCCCAAGCGGTGTGGTTACCTACCCAGTCGAGGATGACTTTCATGCCTTCGTTGTGCGCTGCCGTTACAACCTCTTTGAAATCGCTCAGCGTACCAAACTCAGGGTTGATATCGTGGTAGTTTTTGATGCTGTAATAACTGCCCAGCCCGCCTTTTCGGTTCAACTGTCCGATGGGATATACGGGCATAAACCAAAGGATGTCGGCACCCAGCGCTTTGATGCGGGGAATTTCTGGCTTGAACGATTGGAAGGTGCCTCCGTTGTTGAACTGTCGCACGTTAACCTCATAAATCACGTCGTTCAAACTCCAAGAGAGATCTTCGTAATCCGCAATAACAGGTGCCAGGTCGACGTCTAAAGGGACTTCAACCACCAAATTTTCATCGGCGGGAATGCTTTCTGTTTTACGGAACAATCCGCAGGAACTGCTGAGGGTAGAGATCGCCAAGGCGATGGTAAATAATCCGGCGAAGGAGAACCTTTTTGTATTGGTGTCAATCATACACTTAGTGATAAAAACGCAAGATACCATTAAAATTCTCGGATTTCAAAATGGCGGTACCGATGTTATTGTAGAACTTTGCGACATGGAATTGTCGGTATTACTGAATTCGGTAGAAAAAGCCATTCACGATTTGGGTGTTGACCCAGCACAAGCGAGAGGTGAAGAGCAAGGACAGTGGTTGTTGATGCGCAACGAAACCCCCATTTACGTAGATGCTTGGGCGGCAGAACAGCGCTCACCGTGGAATTATTTCATTTTTGAGCAAGACATAACCACCTTTCAACTGACCATCCCTTTCTGTTATGCGCCCACCCTGCAGCGCGAGGCGTTCTTGGAAGAGTTGCTCACCGTGAACCTCAACTTGTTGTACGGGAAGTTTACCTATAACGCCAAAGACAATGTGGTGGCACTCATTTATCGTTTGCCTGGTTTGAGTTTTCAGCCAGCAGATTTAACCCACGTGATTGATGGGCTCATGTACTACAGCGAAATGGCCTACCATGTGCTCAAGGATGAGTTTACCCTCAAGCGCGTTTTGGTGGAGGAGTAAATCAGAATTCAAACTTCAATCCCCCTGATGGGAAAATGGCCAATCCTTCGTAGTAGGGTTTGCCTGTGAACGAATTGAAATTTTCAAAATTGGGTATCACTTTGTTTTGAACGTTTACGATGTCCATAAAGCCGGTGAAGTTCGCATCGCGCCATCTAAATGAATAGTTTATCCTAAAATCCAAGCTCGAAAAATCGGGCAATCGCTGGGTATTCAATGCGATGATTTCTTTGGAATACCGGTAAAATTGATTGTTTGCAAAGATGTTCTCGTGGATGATGAAATCGTCTTTGGGTCGGCCCGAAGCATAACGATATTTCAAAGAGACCACCCAATGTTCATCGATTTTGGCGTTGATCAGAAAGTTGAATTGGTGGGGCTGAGTAAAGATAAAATCGTACTGATACATCGTGGGCGCATCGCGGCGTTTGCTCTCAATGAAAGAATAGCCGAACTGTCCGCCAAATCGCTTGGTCAATTTTTTTGACACATTGAAGTCGATGCCTTTGCCATAACCCAATCCGGAGTTCAATTGAAATGGATATCCCAAATTGGGTTTGATGATGAGGTTGGAAAAGTCTTTGTACCAACCTTCCAAGATGATTTTCCAGGTGTTTTTGAGAAGGAGTTTGTAACCCACCACCACTTGTTTGGTTAATTCATTTTTCAACAAACGGTTTTCGCCCTGGTCTGCAATGTCGGAATACACCGGGTCTTGGTAGTAATATCCTGCGCCAAAATTGAGTGAATGTCCTTTCGTTAAATGAACACTTCCGCTCAGGCGCGGGGCGAATAAATGCTCTTGGGTATAGCCAGTATAATCGTACCTACCGCCAACATTCAATGCAACGCCGCGAAGTGGGCTAAAGCTAAACATGGTAAACGCCGAGACATTTCCTGCCGATTTGCTGAACGTGGCATCCACATTTTGGGGGTCTAGGATGAGATACTTTTGATTGGGATTGAAGTTCTGTCCGGCGTAATAGATGAATTGTGTATCGAGGGTGTTTTGTTTCCGCTCGTTGGTAATCAACATCCGATCACATTCAAAACCCAATACCCACTGGGTTTCTTGGTTCCAACGTTTGTTCAATATGGATCGAAAACCCAATTTGTGTTCCCGGTATGTTTGTTCTTGGATGTTGTTTCTAAACGAGATAAAATTGCCCACTCTGCTGCCCAAAGAGTCTACAAATGGTGTGGCTTTTCCCACTGAAACGTCAGACAAATAACCGGTGTAATAGGCTATGTTCCGCCATTGCAGGGTTTTGTTGAGTTGGGTTTTTAGGTTAAGACCCGAAATGATTTTTTTGCGATTGAAATCGGGCAGATACACGTTGTTGAGATATCGATCGGCCAGCACATTTTCGATGTTGCGGGTATA
>CANHGC010000177.1 GCA_947460045.1 Bacteroidota bacterium
GAAATGAAAACGGCAAACAACGAATTGGCGCGGGAAAGCATTGGCTTGTTGCTCTGCGGATTGGTGTTGTTGGTTCAGTTTTTCTGCATCAAACCCAAAGCCACAGCTGAACGTTAAATCCGCTCAAAAGAGGCCATCCAACCATTTCCGTTGACTGTCTTGCTGCAACGGTCAACAAAGCCACAGACCAAGTTCATCGGCAATGTAATGGGAACGCTCAACACGCCAACCATCCGCAATAGAATGGAGGATGCACCCAAAAGCATGGTACTCATCGACCAACATTCATGTCCCAATTTTCCCCAAAAACCATACGTTGAAACAGCGGATTTCAACACAAAACCATGGTTTAATGCCAACTGAGTGAGTGCCGAAGCACTGAGTAATTCTTTGCGAGATTGAACGGACTCATAGTGTTGAAACCGGGCAAACATCCATCGATACAAAGGGAGTATCTTATCAAAAGCCACAGGCGAGTATACCAACAGCCTACATCCGGGGTTGGCCAAAGCCGAAAATCGCTCAAAGACATGCCCAGGATCTTTCACATAAGGCAGCACCGAGAAACAAAAAATCAAATCCAGTCCCTTTTCTCCAGCCAAAAAATCATCATCCAAATTTTCCGTCCTGAATTCAACTTTTAATCCATCCACGATGGTGTTTTTGGATTGAAAATCCGATAAAAAATTGAGCCAATCCGCATTTCGATCCATGGCGATCACCCTTTTCGCTTTGGCCTTCTTCAGTTGAAAAAGATAATGACCATCGCCGCAACCAACATCGAGCACAGCACCCTCGCATGTTGAGGTCGCCTGCTTCACCCAGCGCTTGATTGTTCGATTCCGAGAATACAACAGCGATTGTCCCCAGTGCACCAACTTCAGCGATTGAGGAAATCGTTGAATGGCGTTTGGTACAGAATGAGAAAAGGCCTGTTGGAGCAAATTCATAGGGGAAACCTCAAAGATAATCTACGTTCTCGCTATGAATCACTTATTTTCGCAAACGATGAAACTGCTGTTGATCTCAGCAATACTAACCGCCAGTCCATGGTTGTTGTCGCCCGACATCCCTTGGAATCCATCCAAATCTGGTCATGGAGTAAAAGTGTATACACGTCCGGTTGCCGGCTCATCCATCAAAGAAATCAAGGCTGAATTGGAGTTGGATTGCTCTATAAATAGGGCCATTGCCTGTTTAACCGACATCCCCTCCTACACCCAATGGATCTATCAGATGACCGAGGCAAGGGTAATCAAAACCATTAGCAGCACAGAATTTGAAGTGTATCAGCGGGTGAAAACGCCATGGCCTTTAGACGACCGAGACGTATGCGGACATTACGTATTGAAGCAGGATCCCCGAAGTTTAGACGTATCAATCATCACGCATTCTGTGCCCAAGGTACTACCCACAGTGGCTGGGATTGTTCGGGTTCAGAAAAATCGGACCACATGGACCATCAAACCATTGGCCAAAAACAAGAACAAGTGTGAATATTTCCTGTTGCTCGATCCGGGCGGGGAGGTGCCTGCTTGGATCATCAATTTATTCATATCAGAAGGCCCTTACAGCAGTTTGGTTAAACTCAAACAGCGGGTGAATTTACCCAAATACGCCAACACGAAGTTTGCGTGGATTACTGAGAAGTTCCAGTAAGAAAAAAGACCGTTTAACCGATGTCGCGATGAGATGTTCCCGCCGCGATTCAATCAACTATTGCCATTGCTTGGCGCGTGGATTCATGATTAAAAACCATGCGGGCACCACCAAACTCAAAACCATCATACCCGGATAACCCGTGGGCATTTGCGGTGCCGCATCAATGGATTGAAGGGTTTGGTATTTCTTGTTGGATTTGTAATGGTGGTCTGAATGTCGGCTCAATTCAAACAAAATCAGTCTGCCCACCACGTGATTGCTATTCCAAGAGTGTTCTGGTTGAACAATTTCATAATGGCCGGTTTGGGTTTTCTTACGCCTGAGTCCGTAATGTTCGATATAGTTGATGGTTTCAAGGAATATGCCACCGATGAGTGCGGCCAACCAAAAGGAGAAGGTAGCCCAGCCGCCAAAGATGAAATAGATGGCAATGACCACCAACAGTTGGGTTATTTGAAAGCGCAGCATTTCGTTGCGCAGTGACCACGGTGATGAGGCCTCGCGCCGCAGGCGCTCGGCTTCAATCCTCCAAGCCGATACCCAAGTCTGAAACATAGACCTCAGCCAAAATGTATAAACCACCTCGTGCATTCGCGCCGTAGACGGATCCTCCGGCGTGCCCACGTGCTTGTGATGCCCGCGGTTGTGCTCAATGAAAAAGTGCATATACAATGAACTCGCCAACAACATCTTGGCAAAAAATTGCTCCATTCTATTGCTGCGATGTCCCAGCTCATGCGCCACATTGATACCAAAACTACCACACATAATGCCCATCGCCATCACCAAACCAAACCACTGCCAACTCGCCTGTGGCTCGCTGTGGCCCATCATCCAACAAAACCAAATCACATAAATCCACTGAATGGGCACAATCATATACAAAAGATAATCATACCAACGATCCTGAGCATCCAATTGTAACTCCGCCTCATTCAAAGTAGCGCCTTTCGCCCCCATGATCAATTCCATGAGCGGTATCGCACCAAACACAAACAAAACTGCAAACCAAGACCAGTTACCACCCATCACAAAGGACACCGTTACCGCCATCGTTGGCAAGTGGGTTGTTAAGTATTTCAAGGATCTCATAACCAATAGAATAAGTACAAAAACGAAAATACAGAAAAATCAATCATCCCAGGCAATTAAAAGCAACAGCAACCATTTCTATGCAAAATCCCCACCCAAAAACATCATTCATTAACAATTTGGTAATATAGAATTATTATTAGTTTAACCCTATGTAAATTCAATGTTAACCATTTTTGCATCGCTTTACATTTACGTAACAATATATTCACTTGTGAAAAACATTATTTTAACCATCGCAACATTTTGTGCACTCAACCACGCAGCCAAAGCGGCGTCAATGGAACCCCTCACCGACACCACAAAAGCGGTGAAAATTGCCGAAAAACCTGCCGCCAAACACTGGTATGAATCCCTGCAAATGCGAGGCTATACCCAAGTGCGCTACAACCGTTTGGGCGAAACCAACCCCAACTTGAAATGCGAACAATGTGATCGCTACTGGGGCAATAACCAAGGCGTTGGTATCCGTCGTGCCCGACTCATTATCTCTGGACAAGTTCACCCACGCGTTTACCTATACTTCCAAACCGATGCTGCCAACACCGTGGGCACCGGCATGCAATACCTTCAAGTTCGCGACATGTATTTCGATTTTGGCCTGGATAAGAAAAACGAATTCCGCCTTCGTTTCGGACAAAGTAAAGTGCCTTTTGGTTTCGAAAACTTGCAAAGCAGTCAAAACCGATTGCCCTTAGATCGCGCCGATGGTACAAACTCTGCAGTAGCCAATGAACGTGATATGGGCTTGTTCTTTATGTGGGCACCATCAAAAACACGTAAATTATACGCAGACCTCATTAAAGAAAACCTCAAAGGCTCTGGCGATTACGGTGTTTTTGCCTTTGGCTTTTACAACGGTCAAGTTGCCAACAAGCCCGAGCTCAACAACAACCGTCACATGGTTGCTCGACTAACCTACCCCATCGCCATTGGTAAACAACTCATCGAACCCGGTATCGCCGCATACAAAGGCGTATTCACATTGGCATCAGACCAATTAACCAAAGGCGTAAAATTCACAAAAGCACCCATGTTGATGAACAACTTACAACCCGATGCCAGCTACCTCGACCAACGTGTGAATGCGCAATTCGTGGTTTATCCAAAGCCATTCGGTATTCAAGCTGAATACAACATTGGTGTGGGACCCCAATTCAACCCCACAACTGACTCCATCGAAACCCAAAAACTTCAAGGAGGTTACGCCACATTCTCTTATAAAATGAACACCAAAGAAGGCAGCGTGATTCCTTTCGTACGCATCCAAAAATACAGCGGCGGCAAGAAGCAAGAATTGGATGCCCGCAGCTACAAAATGCAGGAATTGGAAATCGGTACCGAGTGGCAAATCAACAAGAATTTTGAACTTACCGCCATGTATACCTCATCGCACAGAGAGTTCTTGGATTATGCGAAACAAACCAACGACCAAAAAGGGCGATTGATTCGCATCCAAGTACAAATGAACTTCTAATCCTTTACTTTCGCGGTCATGGAATACCGCAGACTCGGAAAAACTGGATTGCCCATCTCTGAATTGAGCTTCGGCTCTTGGATCACCTTCGGAAATCAAATCAATGATGGCGTTTCTGAACGATTGATGGATATCGCCTATGAGGCCGGCGTAAACTTCTTCGACAACGCAGAGGTATACGCCGCCGGCGCCTCAGAAACGGTAATGGGCGAAATCCTGCACAAAAAAAACTGGTCGCGCGATTCCTATATCGTGAGTTCTAAAGTGTTCTTCGGCGC
>CANHGC010000178.1 GCA_947460045.1 Bacteroidota bacterium
CCCATGTCGTGCTCCACGGTCAGCAAGGTTTTGCCCACAGTCACCTCTTTGATGAGTTGGATGAAACGCGTGGTTTCACTTTTGCTCATGCCTGCGGTGGGTTCGTCCAACAAAATGACATCGGCCCCCCCTGCGATCGTGACACCGATCTCCAGCGCACGTTGTTCGGCATAGGTCAGGTTCATCGCCAAGACGTCGCGCTTTTTGTCCAGGTGGATCATGTCCAGCAGCTGGTCGGTGCGCTCATTGGCGTCTTTCAGTCCGGATAAAAATTTGATGAAGGTGTACTTGTAGCCCAGGCTCCAGAGCACCGCACATCGCAAATTTTCAAACACACTCAACTTGGGGAAGATGTTGGTGATTTGAAAACTGCGCGACAAGCCCATCCGGTTGATCTCATAGGGTGTCTTGTTTTGGATGCGCTGACCGTTGAGCAAAATGTCACCGGATGTCGGACCAAATCGGCCGCTGATCAGATTGAACAGGGTCGATTTGCCAGCGCCGTTGGGGCCGATCACCGCGACGCGCTCACCGGCCTGAACGGCCAGGTCAACGCCCCGGATGATTTCTGTTTTGCCAAAGTTCTTGCGAACGTCTTTCAGTTCCAGGGCGTAACTCATACCGCAGTTTCCCTTCGCTTGATTTCTTTTTCGATGCTGATGTGCGGGTGTTCCAAGGCCAATTCGCGGTCCAATTCTGTGGCAGTGGCAATTACCTCGGTATTTTCTGTGAAGCGATGCGCGGTTTCTTTCACCACAGCAAACGCTTCCGGCAACAATTCATCAAGAATTACCTCCAAGTCTTTGTCGCGCTTCTTCTCAATTTCATCCAGCGCGTTGAAAATATCATCGCGAAGTTCAATGTCGGTTTCTGCGGCTTCTGCCAATTGTTTTTTGAGATCTGCGATTTCCGCGTCGATTTCCGACAGGTGGGCATTGATCCGCTGCACGAATTCCTGGGTTTTTCCGCGGAGTTCATCGTTGCTGAGGGATTGGTACTCGGTATAAAATTCGTTGATTTGACCAACGATGGGTTCTATTTCTTTCAGCGCTTTTTCGGCCGAGGTGCCGCCGAGCAGCTTAGAGAAGGATTTTAAAATATTGCCAAACATGATAAGTGTGCGAAATTAAGGTTTATTTGGGTTTGCTAAAATCTTGCCAATGAGTAATTATGACGAAATGACCGACATTTAATTCACAATTTGCAGAATCGATGCTTGAAACGGGGTGCATTTGTGATTTCTGCGTGATTTTGAATAAATTTTGTTGAATGTTAAAACCGTTTCATGGCTTTTTTGTTTAACTTTCAAATGAGAGTATTTGCAGTATTTTTAACATTGTTGTTGTTGGGCTCAACGAATGCCCAAGTAGTTATTCAAGGAAAAGTGGTGGATGTGAGCAGTCGCAAACCCTTATCGGGCGCCAAAATCCAAGTCGATAAGCAGGAGGCATTAACCACAACGGGTGCTGATGGGGCTTTCGAGGTGAAGGGCATCGAACCGGGATATCACACGGTAACAGTTACGGTGGATGGATATGAGTCAGAGTCGTCTTCGGAGCTGTTGTTTACCTATGACAAATCGCCATACATCTTGTTGGAATTGACGTCTTTGGCCTCGGGTGTGGGTGAGGTAACGATTCGTAAAACCAGCATTCAAAAGCGTGAAGCGGAGAGTCCGGTATCGTCGCAGAAGTTGAGCATTCGCGAAATTGAGCGCAATCCCGGGGGCAATCGTGACATTTCAAAAATCATTCAGAGTTTGCCCGGTGTGGTGAGTGTGCCTGGGTTTCGGAACGATGTGGTGATTCGCGGGGGTTCGCCATCAGAGAACAAGTTTTATTTAGACGGGATCGAGATTCCGATCATCAATCACTTTCAAACCCAAGGCAGTACGGGCGGACCGGTGGGTTTGCTCAACGTGAATTTCATCAAAGAAGTGAATTTTTATACGGGCGCTTTTCCTGTGAATTTCGCCAATGGGTTGAGTAGTGTGTTGGATTTCCGTCAGATGGATGGCAACGCAAACAAGGCCAAATACCGCTTTACGTTGGGTAGCAGCGATGTGGGTTTTACGGCCGACGGTCCGATGGGTAAAAAAGCCACTTACATTTTTTCTGCACGACAGAGTTATTTGCAAGGTTTGTTTTCGGTTTTGGGACTGCCATTTTTGCCGAATTTTATTGATTATCAAGCCAAAGTGAAGGTTAAGTTGAATGATAAGGACGACATTTCCTTTTTGATGGTGGGTGCAGTGGACTTTTTTCGATTGAATTTGAAGGTGAATGATAACATTACAGACAGTCTTCAGTTGAAATCGAACAAATATATTCTGGGTTATTTGCCCGTTTACAGGCAGTGGAATTACACATTTGGTACGGTTTACACGCATTATGGGAAGGGGTCAAAAACGCAGTATTTCTTGAGCCGAAATATGTTGAACAATACCTCTTACAAGTATCGCAACAACGATGAGAGTACCGAAGACAATCGCATTTTCACCTACAACAGCATCGAAGAGGAGAATAAATTGCGGGTTGAGAACAGCAGAACTGTGAATCGATGGAAGGTGCTTACGGGCGCTGGGGTTGAGTATGTGCAGTTTGGGGTAGATAATAAGGCGAAGATTTTGATTCCGGGTGCGCCGGGCACTGCGGGTACCGTAAAAGACATCGCATTTAACAGTCAATTGAATTTGGCGAAATACAGCGGTTTTGTAAGGGCTTATCGCAATGTAATGGGCAATGGTACTTTGAGTTTTGCGGGTAGGTTGGATGGCAATACGTTCAATAAGGAGATGCAAAATGTGTTGAATCAGCCCACGGCTTCGGTGAGTGCGAGTTTGCCAACAAAGGTGGATGGATTGTTTTTCAATGCCAATGTGGGGCAGTTTACGCAATTGCCGTCGTACACCATTTTGGGATATCGCAATGCAGCTGGAGAATTAGACAATTTGAATCGGGTGAAATACATCCGAAATCGCATGGTGGCGGCGGGTTTTCAGTACAACAAAGTGAAGGATACGCGCATCACATTGGAAGGGTTTTATAAGAAATATGCGAATTATCCGCTTGCGCTGAACGATAGCATTTGTTTGGGTAATTTGGGTACTGATTTTGCGGTAGTGGGCAATGAGCCGGTGAGTTCTGTGTGCGAGGGAAGGGCTTACGGGATGGAGTTTTTGATCCAGAAAAGAAGTCGTTCCGGGTTGTATGGTATTTTGGCTTACACGCTAAGTTGGAGTGAGTTTAACGATAAAAATGGCAAGGCTGTTAACAGCGCTTGGGATAGCCGTCACACGATCAGTTTGGTGGGTGGTGTGAAGTTGAAGCGCAATTGGGAGATGGGTGCGAAATTTAGGGTTGCGAGCGGACGTCCTTACACCCCTTACGATGTTCAGCGCAGTTTGGTGCAGGGCAACTGGGATGTGAAAGGGGTTGCTTTGAACGATTATTCTCGGTTGAATGCGGAGCGATTGGGCACTTTTTCGCAGTTGGATGTGCGAGTGGATAAGGTTTGGTACTTCAAACGGTCATCGTTGAATTTGTATATGGACATTCAGAATTTCTTGAACAAAGAATACGTAGGTCAGCCCACGTTGATTGCTTCACAGGACGCGGCGGGTAATTTGATCAAGGATCCCAACGCTGCGTTGCCTTCATACAGGGGGGAGTATTTGACCAATTCAACCGGGTTTTTACAACCTTCGATTGGGGTGATTTTTGATTTTTAAATAATCAGGTTGCTGATATATAGATATTAAGATTGCTTGTTAACGAAAAAAGGACCCCGCGGGGTCCTTTTTTCGTTAACTGGGTTGGGATAAACAGGTTTATCCCAACCATTATAAATCAATAATCGTAGGTAAACCCAGTTTCGTGCGGGTGGATGCACATCACGGGAATGTTTTCGCTGCGATTCACCAACTGTTGGGTGAGTGTTCCGATGATCATTTCCGAGATGCCTTTTTCGGTGTGTGTCATCACCAAAATCAAATCGGCCTTCACAGTATTGCTGTAATTCATGATTTCATTGGCGAAATTGTCGAGCAAACCATCTTCCATGGCAAAAACTTCGTGTTTCAAGCCACTGTCTTTGAGTTGATGATTCACCAAATTGATGTTCAAAGCAATTTTGCGTTGCAAGTATTCGTCTGAAGATTTGGTATACACCACGTGTACTTCAGAGTTGAATTTTTGACCCAAATGAATGGCCCATTCTACTTTCTGACGGCTTTCGATGGTTAGATCGATAGGCATCACGATCTTTTTGTAACCGTGCGCAGTGGCGGTGTTTTGTTTTACCACAACCACGGGAACTTCGGCATATTGGATGGTTCTAGATGCGTTGGAACCCACAATTTGCTCCAATCCACTGGCGCCATTGCTACCCATGATGATGGAGTCGAAATTGTCGCCATTGGCGATGCTGGCGATGGTTTTGTATACTTTGCCTTTATCGACCAATGC
>CANHGC010000179.1 GCA_947460045.1 Bacteroidota bacterium
CACCTGATTACCCGCTTTCAATTGCACTGTTAAACTTTTCGATTTGAACAATTTGGCTTTCACCGCAACCTCCACCACAAACCGATTGCCAAAAAAAACTTCTTCATTGCAGTTCACCGACTCGATCACCACATCTTTTCGCAAAGAGGGATCACCCGCACCCACAGCTATTACTGGAATACCCGTGGCAAACGACTCAAATTTCAAATCCCTCCCCGCGTTCCCAATGCCGTCTGTCATCCATACCACACCAGCCACATTCTCACTACCTGCCAAACCATTCACGTGTTGCACCACAGCACTCAGATTGGTTCGATATGCATCCAATCCCGAAACCGAATCACCCAACAAAACATCGTGGGTAAACACATACTTTCGAAGCTCTGCATCGGCTCGCAATCCCTTAAGGGCCTTGATCCAATCGGCGGAGTCTTTGTCTGAAATCGAAGCACTTGCATCGGTGTAGACCAAAACAATCGGCTTTTGAACTTGATCACTTTCGTCCATCCACC
Organism: Bacteroidota bacterium; assembly: GCA_947460045.1. Taxonomy (GTDB): domain Bacteria; phylum Bacteroidota; class Bacteroidia; order NS11-12g; family UBA955; genus UBA955. The sequence goes on from CANHGC010000179.1 coordinate 513, forward strand.
ATGGGTTGAAGAACAAAAGTATCACCCCAAAAATCGCCAACCACCTCAAAGATGCCGCAAGCCACCACCACGACTTCCCAACGCCAAACTCCTTTAACTCACGATAATATTGAAAAGCAACAACCAGTGTTGCCAGCAGAATTGCAATCAAATAACCAAAAACTGGAACGCCGAGCATCGTATTTCCAGCGGGCTATTTTTTACTTACGAACGAAAACCACCTTGGTTTGTCCGGCATTGGAGGGCATCACCAAAGTGTACACACCTGCCGACAATTCAGATACATTCAAATTTCCGTTTTGAACGGCGCCCACTTTCACCAATGAACCGGTTGAATTAAACACTTGGGCCGTTGCATCAAGCACACCCACCACATGCAAAACATCCGCCACTGGATTGGGATAAGCCATAGCAACGTCGGTAATCCACGATTGTGTATTGGCACCCCAACGAATGTAGATATTCCAAACAATGGTATCCCTGTCAGTTGGATTGTCGTAATCCCACAAAGCATATTTCACCACAGCCGTGTCTGCCTTTCCATTTGGAAAAACCGTTAGCTTCAAAGAAGCCTCTCCATTGGGTGCCACTTTGGCCATGGTATCCTTGTCCAAAAATGTAGCGTAGCAATTTCTGTTATCGCAAAAAGACACATCCCAAACTGCGGGATAATCAATACTTACCTTTTCATAAGCAAATACGATGGGCGATTTCTTCAGGTTTTTAAAGTGGATGGTACAATCCACCGGCATATCTGCATTGGGATAAAACGTATGTTCAGCCTTCCCATTTTCCAACTCAAAGCCTTGAGCCAGCAAAGATCCAACACCACAAAACACAATGCCCAACAAGGCGCCGATGCGATTCAACGTATTTTTCATTATTACAAAAATACGGAAAAGTAATCAGATGCCCCATTCCAAGCACCCCGATTCAATATTCAAACAAAAAAATTACAATCTCGCAAAGGCCAACAGGTCGTTCACCTTACCACCAAAAAACACATTTTCCGAACGCCGATCTCCATCTCCCAAATGATACCAATAAGTAAGCAATTCGGCACCCATACCACCTTCTACATCGGTATCCCAAGTATCACCCAAATACACCACTTCCTCTGCTTTACAACCCGCTGTGGCCATGGCATGATTGAAAAAATCCCTATTCGGCTTGGCCATACCCAACGCTTCAGAGGTAACCATAAAGTCTATGTACTTGCCAATACCCGACGCTTCAATTTTGATCCTTTGGGTCACTTCAAACCCATTCGTTAAGAGTGCCAACTTAAATCGCTGCGAGAGCAAATCCAAAGCCTCCAATGCATTGGGCATCAGGCGGGTCATGATCGGACAGATATCCAAATATTCTTGCCAAACATCAGCGGGCTGAATCGCTGCGGGAATGCCCATCAAATCAAAAGTATCCGTAAATCGAGCACTGCGAAGCACCTCTTTGCTCACTTCCCCCTTTTCATATCGCTTCCAATAGGCCGCATTCACATCTTGATACAGCGCCACAAATTGATCTACGTGATAATCGGTATGCAAGTGTAGGTTGTGTCGGCGATACAATTCCTTCAACGCCTCATTGGCATTGCCATCAAAATCCCATAGGGTATTGTCCAAGTCCAAAAACACCCATTTTACAGACGATGGAAATGGCCGAATCATCCGTTCACTGCATCCATGTGCACGCACAGAGCGTCAAAAATCGCATCAACCTCTCCAATGCCATTCACACCATGATACTTGCCTTGGGCCTCATAATAACCTTGAAGCGGGAGGGTTTTATTCAAATATTCTTGGAAGCGATTGCGAATGGTAGATTCATCTTGATCATCGGCCCGGCCACTGCTTTGTCCGCGCAACAACAAACGCTTCACCAATTCGTCCTCATTCACTTCCAATCCCAAAACGGTTGAAATGGACGCACCAAAATCGGCCAACATCACATCCAAGGCATCGGCTTGAGGTGTAGTTCGAGGAAATCCATCGAAAATAAATCCTTTGGCTTCCGAATGAGCGATCATGAAATTTTTCACCATGCCAATCACCACAGCATCTGGCACCAATTCTCCCTTGGCGATATACTCATTGGCTTGGTTTCCCAATTCCGTACCGGCACTGCGCTCTGCCCTCAACAAATCACCCGTTGAGATGTGTTGCAGGTTGTACTTACTCAACAATTTTTCGCTTTGGGTACCTTTCCCCGCGCCCGGAGGGCCAAAAATGATTAAATTTAGCATAGTGTAATGGGCGCAAAGAAACGACATACACAGAACTTCAGCAACCCCGATATTTGTTTACCTTTGAAAATCATGTTTGCATTCATCCAAGCCCGCATGGGATCATCACGATTACCTGGCAAAATGGCACTTCAATTGCCCGATGGCAAAACCCTTTTGGAGGCTGTTATTTCAAGGCTTGGAGCCCACAACATCACCCCAGTTTTACTCACAACCACTCAACCTTCAGACAATGCCCTTGTTGAAATCGCCAATCAACTCAAGCTATCTGTTTTTCGGGGCGATGAAAACCACGTATTAAACCGTTTTACAGAAGCAGCGAAGCATTTCCAAATCTCCGATGATACATTCATACTGAGAATTTGTGCAGACAACCCCTACTTGAGTCACTGGATCATCGACCAAACCATCCAAAAAACAAAAGAACTCCCACAGGCCGATTACATCAGTTACGCCCACCAAAACAAACCAGGAATCAAACATCATACTGGCATTTTTGTAGAAGCCGTAAAAATAGGCGCCCTCAAATCCATTGAATCTCAAAATAACCCTTGGTACAATGAACATGTAACCATTGGGGTTTATGAAAATCCGGACCAATACAACATTTCCTACATCGAAATACCCACCGAATGGCATCCCAATTTTCTCTCAATTCGCCTTACCATAGACGATGCCGATGATTGGGCGTTTTGCCAAGCAACTTATGACAGTTTGTGCCACCTCGATTTTCCCGAACAGCGCAGACTGCTACTAAGTGAAAAAAGTTGGGTAACTTTGATGGAAAATCAAATCAAAAAATACCAAAAATAATCGCATGTCGCACAACCATACATACATCATTGGAGAAATTGGACAGAACCACAATGGTTCCGTTGACATTGCCAAGCTCATCATAGATGCCGCCGCCAGACCCATCACAGAAGAACTCTTCAACATGGATTTACCTCGGATGGACGCGGTAAAACTCACCAAACGCGACCTCAACCAAGAACTGTCGGCATCGCAAATGTCGAGAGAATACAATTCCCCGCACTCCTTCGGAAAAACCTACGGCGAACACCGCGAAAAGCTCGAACTCAACGACGAACAGCATTTCGAAATTTACCAGTACGCAAAAGACCAAGGCCTAGATTTCGTGGAAACCCTCTGTGCCATTGGCTGCTTGAGTATCACGAAATATTTCATGCCAGACAAACTCAAGGTAGCAAGCAGAGACTTAACCAACCTGCCATTGCTCAACGCATTGGCTGAAACACAAATCCCCATCATACTGTCTACAGGCATGGGAGGCTACAAAGAAATTGACGATGCGCTTTCAACCATCACAAAACATCACAACAACATATCCATTTTGCATTGCGTTTCGGAATACCCCACCCGGCCCGAAAATGCGAACCTTTTATCCATAAAGGCTTTACAAAAGCATTACACTGAATTTGCGATTGGCTATTCAGACCATACCATCGGTATCAGTGCACCTGTTTCTGCCGTGGCCATGGGTGCCAAAATTATCGAAAAACACATCACCCTCGATCGCAGAATGAAAGGCACAGACCAAGCCGGTTCTTTGGGCGTGGAAGGCATACAGCGAATGGTTCGCGACATCCGTTTGATCGAAAGATCCATGGGTACCGAAGACGTTTTCATCGCCGAATCAACCGTGAGCGCCAAGCATAAACTGGAAAGATCCATTGCC
>CANHGC010000180.1 GCA_947460045.1 Bacteroidota bacterium
CAACCTGAAATCGTGTTTGCTTGGAAGGACAGTGAAACCGAAGCCGAGGGCTGGGTGGTAATCAATTCGTTGCGTGGCGGTGCTGCCGGTGGTGGTACGCGCATGCGCAAGGGCCTCGATCAGCGGGAGGTGGAGAGTTTGGCCAAGACCATGGAGGTGAAGTTTACCATCGCGGGTCCTCCCATTGGTGGTGCCAAAAGTGGAATCAATTTTGATCCTGCCGATCCCCGTAAAAAGGGTGTGTTGGAGCGTTGGTACAAAGCGGTTCGTCCAATTTTGAAGCATTACTACGGTACTGGCGGTGATTTGAACGTAGATGAGATTCACGAGGTGATTCCGATGACAGCGAATTTGGGCATTTTGCATCCTCAGGAAGGGGTGGTGAATGGACATTTGACATCGTACAGTGCGGAGGATAAATTGAAGGCGATTTCGCGTTTGCAAACGGGTGTGTTGTTGCCCATTACCGATGAGCGATTGACGCCGGATTTGTCGAAAAATTATACCATTGCCGACATGATTACTGGTTGGGGTGTGGCTGAGGCCGTTCGTCACTATTATGAAGTGTATGGCGGATTCATGGATGGCAAGTTGGCGATCATTCAGGGATGGGGAAATGTGGCTGCGGCTGCGGCTTTCTATTTAACCAAATATGGCGTTCGCATTGGTGGAATCATCGATCGCGTGGGCGGGATTATCGAACCAAAGGGTTTGGGTCACGACGAGATCGTAGCATTGTTCAATAATCGAAATGGGAATGCTTTGAATGCGCCGAATATGTTGTCGTTTGAGGAAGTGAATGAGCGCATTTGGGATTTGCCTTCGGAGATTTTCATACCGGGAGCGGCGTCGCGTTTGGTGACAGAAGATCAGGTGTTGCGTTTGGGAAAATCGGGTATTGAGGTGGTGAGTTGCGGGGCGAATGTGCCGTTTGCCGATAAGGAAATCTTTATGGGACCGATCAGTACATTGGCGGATTCTCAATTTGCGGTGATTCCAGATTTTATGGCCAACTGTGGTATGGCGCGTGTATTTGGTTACCTGATGAAGCAGGATGCGGAAGTAACGGATGTGGCCATCTTCAAAGATGTGAGTGCGATCATCAAATCGAGCGTAATGCGTTTGCATCAGTTTAACCCCAAGAGCACTGGCATGAGCGCCAAGGCTTTGGAGATGAGTTTGACCGATTTGGTGTAAGTAAATCTATCAACTGAATTGTTGTCAATCAATCGGCATCGTATCGATATAAAACATTGTAAATCAAATAGTTATAATTTAAAATTCACCATCATCATCTGAATCAATAAATATGAAATCCATTGAAACTCGCTTCTGCGAATACGTTCAAATCGATACTCAAAGCGACCCAAACAGTTTGTCGCAACCCAGCACTGAAAAGCAAAAAGACCTGTCGCGTGTGTTGGTGGGGGAATTGTTGGAAATGGGTTTGAAGGATGCTCATTTGGATGAGTTTGGTTATGTATATGCTACATTGCCAACGAATGTGGATCATGCGGTGCCGGTGCTGTGTTTTTGTGCCCACGTGGATACGTCGCCAGATTGCACGGGTGCCGGTGTGAAGCCTTTGGTGCACAGGAATTATCAGGGTCAGGATTTGATTTTGCCGGATGATACGTCGCAGGTGATATCGCCCAAAGACCATCCGTATTTGTTGGAGAGAATGGGTGACGATATTGTTACGGCGAGCGGAACTACGTTGTTGGGTGCCGATGACAAGGCGGGTGTGGCTGTGATCATGGATTTTGTGCAGCACATGGTGAATCATCCTGAATTGCCTCACGGTGATATTCGGATTTTGTTCACGCCAGACGAGGAAATCGGCAGGGGAGTAGACAAGGTGGATATGGAGAAATTGGGTGCGGTTGTGGGCTATACTTTGGATGCAGGAGAGCGGGGTTGTTATGAGGATGAAACTTTTAGTGCCGATGGCGCCAAGGTGCATTTTTATGGCGTGAGTGCGCATCCGGGTTATGCGAAAGACAAGTTGGTGAATGCATTGAAAATTGCGGGAGAATTTTTAGCGGCTTTGCCCAAGGGCGAATGGAGTCCGGAAACCACAGAGGACACCCAGGGTTTTGTGCATCCTGTGGCGATGGGTGGGGTGGCTGAGCACGCTTGGGTTCAGTTTATTGTGAGAGACTTTAAAACGCCCAAGTTGTTGGAACATGAGAACCGTTTGAAGGGTTTGATGGAAGAGGTGGTTTCACGATATCCTGGAGCGAGTGCCAATATGGAGGTGATGGAGCAATATCGGAATATGAAAGAGGTTGTGGACTTGGATCCGAGGATTTCGTCATTTGCGGTAAAGGCGATTGAAAAGGCCGGTATACCGGTTCAGTTGACCAGGGCGCGTGGTGGTACCGATGGTAGTCGATTGAGCTTCATGGGATTGCCTTGTCCGAATTTGTTCACTGGTGAGATGGCTTTCCACGGGAAGCACGAATATGTGAGTGTACAAGATATGGAGAAGAGTAGCGAGGTGTTGGTGCATTTGTGCGCGATGTGGGCTGAGTAAGTTTTTTTATTGTCATGGGTTTGTAAAAAAGACCGCATTCACGGGGTGATGGAATTTTGTTGTGTGCATTCAAGTGGTTTTGGGTGTTGGAGAGTTTTTTGTGCCATGCTAAAAACAACAAGAAGAATTGCGCAAAAAAATGATAAATAATTATAGTAAAACATCATTAAACTATCGAATATTTTAGTTACGAAAAATTGGAGCAATGATAAAATAATTTCACTGCTGTTTCGTTCCGATAAATTTGCGTGAGCCTCTGTTTTTATTGGCTGTTATCTAATTGACATCACTTCTTTAACTTGCGCTTTCAATTTGCGCATATGATCCCATTTGCGCAACACAAATGGAAAAAATACATACAAGAATATGAATCTTAAATTTACCAAATCAAAATTGATTGCGTTGGTGTTAGGGTTGACCGGCTGGATGAGTCAGTCGGAAGCCCAAATTTGCGGCGCAACCAACTCAACGGGTTGTTCATTGGACTGGTTTTCAGCGGTATCGTTCAAAAACAGTGCGGGTACTGCCTATTCTGTTTCAGGATTGAACTGTGGTAACACGGGTACCAGTAACAAATTAATGACCAACGGTGCGGTGATGGATATCACGCCTGGCGAGGACATTTCAATGACCATTGAAAACACTTGTTCTTATGCGGAATATGCAGGCGTATGGATCGACTTGGATGGCGACAATCAATTTTCGGCCGCCGAGTGTATCTCTAAAGCCGCTGGTCCGTTGGGTCAAATTGCATCCAATGCAACCAAAACAGCCACATTAACCATTCCATGTGCTGGAGTAAAAGCGGGTAAGGCCATCATGCGTGTGAGATGCATGTACTTAACCTTTACCCCAACCCAGGGTTGTGGAACAGTGGCCAACGAAGGAAATATTTTGGATTTCGAGGTGAATATCAAAGCGGTGAATCCTCCTTTGGCGGATTTTGCTGTTCCTACTGGACCAAACTTCACCAAAACACCAATTACTTTTAACAGTACTGCCACCAATTCTGCGTACAATCAAACATGGACATTCCAGAGTGGTACTTCTATTGTTGGCACTGGTGCAAAAGGAAAAGCTTCTTGGGCCAACATTGGTTATTACAACGTGAAATTGAAGCAGCAGTTCTGCGGAATGGTTGATTCAATCATCAAAACTGTAAAAATTGACAAGCCTACAGCTGCCCCAGTGGCGGATTTTATCGCCGGTAGCAACCAGGTGGAAGTATTCTATCAAGGTCAGTTGTTTGATTTAAGTACCAACGGTGCATACAAGTGGTCTTGGACCGCTACCTCGCCATCAGGAGCCATTGTATATACAAGTACTGCCCAAAACCCCATATTCTCATTTGATGAAGAGGGTTGGTGGGAAATCTGCTTAACCTCTGAAAATGACATCGGACCTTCAACCAAAAATTGCAAGAGTCGTTACATCGAAGTAGTTCCTCCCGGTGAGTTCTATATGGGCCCATCAAAAATCGCCTCTAACCAAGGGGGTATTCTTTACGATAACGGTGGAAAAACCGGTAACTATGGTAACAACCGTAAAACATCCATTGACTATTTCCAAATTTTCCCATGCGGTGCGAAAGAAATTCGCTTGAACTTCAAGCAGTTGAAGTTGGCTTTGGGCGATGGTGGCGACCGTTTGCGTATTTACGATGGTCAAGATGCATCGGGCAAAGAAATCACCCCCGCGGGTGGTATCACTGGTGTGAACCAAAATTTGTTCTCTAAGTCTACTATTAAAGCGTTTAGTGGTTCAATGTATATCACATTTGAATCGAACAGTGCCAACAACGACAGTGGATTTATCGCTACGTGGGATTCAGAATTGTTGCCAGTAGCCAATCCTAAATCGGGGTACACAGTGGATTACACCCAAGTGGGTAA
>CANHGC010000181.1 GCA_947460045.1 Bacteroidota bacterium
ATGACATTCAGTTTTCACCATCAATTGAAAACGAAAATAGTGAAAATGAAGAAGTGGAAGAAGTAGAAGACAGCAAACAGGCCGGTTGGGACCGCGATATCCAAGTGCGAGATACCCAAGCTTACGATCGTTTGTTGGGCATGATGGCCTACAATTTTGCCATTCCCGGAATCCCCGTTATTTATTACGGCGATGAAATTGGTATGCCCGGTGCCAGTGATCCTGATAGTCGGAGAATGATGCGATTTGACCGCGGTTTGGGTTCTAATGCCGATCCCAACAACAAGGTGGGTATTGTCAAGGGACTATCGGAAAGAGAAAAGAAGCAGCGCACCATCGTGGCGCACATGGCCCAATTCCGGAGTACGCACATGGCCCTGACATATGGCGATATGAAAGTGACGGCGCTTTCCGATGATGTGTTGATTGTGCAGCGCAAATATTTCGGGGAGATTGTGTACGCGGTGTTCAACCGCAGCAATACCACCAAAGCGGTGGAGTTGAGTTTTACCGATGGGGTGCGCCCTGTGAACCCTGGAACTGGTAAAACGTTTATCGGAAAGACTGGCGGCATTCAAACATTCAATGATTCACCCTTGGTTCAAGACGATTTGGGAACCGTTTGGGTGATGCTCCCTCCCGGAAAGTTTGAGTACGTATTTAATTGACGCGTACGTATTCAATTGATTTGATGGGGCGTATTGGCGAGGTTACGCCAAGGTAACTACGGTGATTTCGGGGTAGATTCCCATTCTGCCGGGGTATCCCAGGTAGCCAAATCCGCGGTTCACGTAAAGGTGCTGGTTGCTCTCGGTGTAGAGATCCAACCATTCTTTGTATACATATTTCACGGGGCTCCAGCGGTAGAATTTTGAATCGATACCAAACTGCATGCCATGGGTATGTCCGGCAAACGTAAGGGCGATATCCGTTTGTTTGCCCACAACCTGCTCGCGCCAGTGCGATGGATCGTGGCTCAACAAGATTTTCACGGTGTCTTTGGGTGCGCCGTCCATGGCTTTTTCAAGGTTGCCATATTTGGGGAATCGCGCTTTAGCACTCCAGTTTTGTACGCCAACGATGGTCAGTTTTTGTCCGTCTTTCTCCAAAACCCGGTGCTCATCGTTCAAAATATCCCACCCCATTTGTTTGTGGTAGGAGATCAAATCAGATAGGTTTTTCCGTTTGGCTTCTGGGGTTGGCCAGGGCACATAGTCGCCATAATCGTGGTTACCCAGGGTAGAAAACACGCCCATGGGTGCTTTGATTTGGGAGAAAAGATCTATCCAGGGCAGCAATTCATCGGAGCGATCGTTTACGATATCGCCGGTAAAAAAGACCACATCGGCTTGTTGCTCGTTGATGAGTTTGATGCCTTGTGCTACGGCTTCGCGGTCCCAGAAACTGCCAGAATGGATATCGGAAATTTGGAGAATCTTAAGTCCTTTGAAGGCATCGGGCAATCCGGCCAATTTGATTTTTTTGCGGTGGATGGTATAGTTGTGGGCGCCTTTGAAGATGCCCCAAACAGCGGTGCCAATGAAAGCCACACCCACGGCCAAGCCGGTGTATTGCAAGAATTTTAATCGAGAAATGCCTGAGGGTTTGTCGGGCGCACTTTCAAGTTCGGTGAAAAAGTATTGATAGACCCAACGAAACAATCGCACAATATCATCGATCAAAAGGAAAACCACCCAGAAAATTTTGGCGATGACAATGGCAAAAACGATGGCAGAGATGATTTTTACGAAATTGGGATCGATCTGAATGATTTGGAAGCGGAATAACAGAAAAAACACGAAAACCAGCGCTGTGTAACCCCAATAGCTGTATTTGAGGATGCTTTTGGCTTTGGTGCTCCAATTTGGGGTGATGGATTTGATGCCTTGATAAACATAGGCATCGATGGCCAAAAAGAACAGGGTGAAGAAAAGGAAGCCGGTGATTTGTTGTTTAAACATTGGGTATGCAAAGATAGAACGAATAACAAGTGACTTAACCTTTTGTTCGATAAAACCCAAATGGAATGCGGTGGATTGTAGCATGCGGGATGCAAAGTGCCGATAGAATTTTGTAGGTTTGAAAAATGCAAGCTTTTTCGATGACAAAAGGGTTCAAGACCAACAAGGTTACAGGCAAATTTCGATTGGTTATTCTGTTGATTTTGAATGTGATGGGTGTTTCAATTTCATGGTCTCAATCCAACGAGTTGGATGCGGTGATGAAACACATTCCGCAGAGAAATTTGGGTCCCGGCGCCATGAGTGGTCGTGTTACTGCTTTGGCGATGCCGAGAAAGGGTGCATTGGCTTCGGTGAATCGCAATGTAATTTTTGCGGGAACGGCCAGCGGGGGTGTATGGAAAAGTGTGAACGGCGGTATATCGTGGTCGCCCATATTTGATGAAATGGATGTGCAAAGCATCGGTGCGGTAGCGGTGGATCCCCTCAACCCCAGCGTGGTGTATGTAGGTACCGGCGAAGGCAATCCCAGAAACAGCCACAACAGCGGAAAAGGCATTTATAAATCTTTGGACGGTGGTAAAACATGGAAGTGTTTGGGACTGGAAGCCACCAAAACCATTCATCGAATCGTGATCAACCCACAAAATCCTGCCCAAATATGGGTTGGGGCAATGGGCTCTGTTTGGGGTGGAAACGCCGATCGGGGTGTTTTTCGCAGCGATGATGGGGGCAGTACTTGGCAGAAAGTGTTATACGTGAATTTGACCACGGGATGTGCGGAGTTGGTTCTGGATCCCCTGAATCCTCAAAAGTTGTATGCAGCGATGTGGGATTATGAGCGCAAACCTTGGACTTTCCGTAGTGGTGGCGCCGGAAGTGGATTGTATATTTCTATCGATGGTGGCAAAACCTGGAAGCGCAGCGGCGTGAAAGACGGCATGCCCAAAGGCGAACTCGGAAGAATTGGATTGGCAGTGGCTCCGTCATCGCCCAATCGAGTGTATGCGTTTATCGAATCGTCAGAAACGGCGGTGTATCGCAGCGACAATGGAGGAGGCAATTGGTTGAAGGTGAGTACGGAAGCAAACGCCGGGAATCGTCCTTTTTACTATGCTGAACTATACGTAGACCCGAGCAATGAGAACCGTGTGTATAGCATTTGGAGTCAGATCGCTCGCAGTGAAGACGGCGGCAAACACTGGGATATTTTGGCAGATTGGGGTCACATTCATCCCGATCATCATGCGTTTTATGTGCATCCCGACGATGCCAAATACATCATCAACGGCAACGATGGCGGCTTGAACATTTCTTACGATGGGGGTGAAACTTGGCGATATGCGGAGAACATTCCGGTGGGGCAGTTTTACCATGTGGATGTAGACAATCAGGAGCCGTATAATGTGTATGGTGGGTTGCAGGACAATGGCAGTTGGTTTGGTCCGGCTTACCATTGGGTTGAGGGGGGTATCAAGAACAGCGAATGGCAGGAGGTTTTATTTGGCGATGGTTTTGACGTAGCACCGATTCCGGGGAAACCTGGCGAGGGCTATGCGATGTATCAGGGGGGCAACGTGTATCATTGGAATCGCAATACGCATAGCGCGGATTTTATCAAGCCCCAGCATCCCGAGGGCAAGCCTTTGCGTTACAATTGGAATGCGGCGATGGCGGTGGATCCTTTCGATGCGAATGGATTGTATTTCGGCAGTCAGTTCGTGCATTACAGCCCAGATCAGGGCAAAACTTGGAAAATCATATCGCCCGATTTAACCAGCAACGACCCCAAGAAAATGGAGCAAGCGAAGAGCGGGGGGATTACTGTGGATGCTACTGGTGCGGAAAATCACTGTACTATTTTGGCGATATCACCATCGGCTATGGATCGAAATGTGGTGTATGTTTCTACCGATGACGGTCGTGTGCAGGTAACGCGCGATGGGGGAAAAACTTGGAAGTTGTTGAGCGATGCGATGGCCAAGGCGGGTATGAATGCGGCAGTGGGGGCATGGATTCCTTATGTGTGGACGAATCCCAAGAATGCGGCGGAAGCGTGGGTGGTGGTAAACAATTACCGTCAGAATGATTTTGCGCCATATTTGTTTTATACGGGCGATTATGGGGCCAGTTGGACGCGCAAGGTGAATGCGGATGGCTTCGGCAACAAGGAAGGCAAGGGCGATAAGGTAACGGGGTATGTGTTGAGTGTGTTGCCCGATGTGGAAGCGCCAGGATTGGTGTTTTTGGGCACGGATCACGGGTTGTATGTGAGTATAGATGGAGGCAGTGTTTGGAGGAAATGGAAGGGGTTTCCGAGTGTGCCAGTGGCCGATATAAAGATTCAAGCGCGTGAGCGGGATCTGGTTTTGGGTACGTTTGGTCGGGGTATTTGGGTGTTTGACGACATTGCGGTGTTGCGGAAGTTGACCAAGGGTGAACTATCGGTATCGGCGGGTGGAA
>CANHGC010000182.1 GCA_947460045.1 Bacteroidota bacterium
CATTGGGGAGGGGCAGGTGTTGATGAAGTTGTTACACCGGGAAACGGGGAAGACCACTTGGGAGATCATGAAAAACTATCGGGGTACCACGGAAGCCTTGTTTTGGCAGGCTTTTGGGAGTTTGTACGGACACACGTTGAAGCAGGAGTACGACCCGGTATTGGATTATCAGATCGATCACATCATCAAGCAGGAGCGATTGGAGTGATTTGCTAGTGCTTGCGGGCCAGCATGAAAATGACCAGTGGGGCGCCAATGATTGACAGGATGGCGTTCACCGGTAGGGTGCTGTTGGGAATGGCGTTGTGGGCGATGATGTCGGCCGCGACTGTGAGCGATGCACCTGTGATGGCGGTGGTGAATATGTTTTTTTGATGGGATTCTGAACCGTTGATCTTCCGAGAGATGTGCGGTGCGATGAGCCCCACGAAGGAGATGGGTCCACAAAAGGCCGTTACAACTGCGGCCATGCTTGCGCTGCCGATAATGAGCCAGGTGCGAATGGATTTGGCTGATTTTCCAGCGCTTTCTACATGGATATCGCCCAGTAAATAGGTGTTGAATGTGTGTTTGTGGTAGATGAGGATGAGTCCGCCCACGAGGGTTGTTAGGCCCAAGGGGATGAGTTCGAACAACAATACCCGGTCGAAGCTACCCATGCCCCACATCACAAATTGCTTGACTTGCTGTGCTTGGGCGGTTTGGGTGATGATGTCTACGGCGGCGCCAAAGAAATATCCGAGTACCAATCCAACCAGCAGCAGGGAGTGCATTTGGGTGAGTTTTTTATGCAGGGCGAGTTGGATACCCAATACCAGAAAAGCGCCCCCGAGCGCAGCGAGGGGTTGTATGGCCATTTGGCTCAGGGTTTCGTTGAGGCCAAGGCTACTTCCCAGGTAGGTGGTTAAGGCGACACCGAAGGTGGCGCCGGGTGTGATTCCAATTAAAAACGGACCGGCCAGTGGATTTCGGAACAAGGTCTGCATCATCAATCCGCTCCAACCCAATGCGATTCCCCCGATCATGGCGCTAAAAACACGCGGAAGTCGCAATTCTACGAAGATTTCGCTGCCCCAAAAAGCCATCAGCGAGAGGTCGTTGGGCCATAAATCGATCAGTAGCAATGCAGCCAAAGCCAATGTGGCCAGTAATATGTAGTATTTGCGCTGCATTATGGGCAAAGGTCGTAAAAGTAGAGCGAATCACGGGTGTTGTGTACGATGTTGTAAATATCGCGAAGGATTAGGTTGGGGTAAATGCATCCCATATCCCAATACGGATTGCTGCCATTGGGGTTGATTTTCTTGTTGAAGTGATACACCCGGTGGTTTTTGAATGCTTTGATGTTTTCAACCCGTGGTTCCATGTCACTCAAGCATCGCTGCGTATTGCAAAGGTCGGTGTTGATCCAAACGTTGGCTTGTTCCATAGCTCGCAACGCTTTTTCCAATCCCACCATGTTGCTTCCGCTGCCCTCATTTTGCAGGGTGATGGGTGCGCCGCCAGCGTCTTTGATGAACTGTGTGATGTAGGATTGACCTTGAGGCACATACCATTGTCCGTTGTAAGGGATGTTCATCATCACGGTGGGTTTTGGCGTGTGCTTGGCTTTTTGTGCAATTTCGTTGTAGTCCTTGGCGATTTTTTGGAAGAGGTTGTTGCTTTCCGTGGATTTCCCCATAAGCCATCCCATGGCAACGATCCATTCTGTCCTTCCTAGGGGGTGGGGTTCTAGGTGGTTGTTGGCCCAAACCACAGGAAAGTGATTTTTTGCGATGCGCTCAATGGTGTTTTTTTCTTGGATGTCAAACACATATCCGATGAGCAGTGTGGGCGCCAAGTTTGCGAGTTTCTCTGGGATGATGGGGCCATTGGGTGCCAGTTCTATCATGGCATTGAGCGCCGCTGACTGGTACAGAGCAGGGTGGGCGATATATTTCTTGGATTCTACGCCAACGATTGATTTTGCTTGTCCGAGCTCAGCCAACATGCCGGTATGTATGGCCGATAAACTCACAATTCGGTGGCGATCTGTGATTTTTTGGTAGCCTCGGACCGATGAGGATTTGCCCCAGAAGAAGGCACCCAAAAGTTGTTTGGATTTTGGGTCGTTATAGACCTCCAAGAAACTGTCGGTTTGGTTATGGCCCACCCGAAACAACGTTGCATGGGCATTCGTTATCCACACCACGTCCTTTGGGTTGAGGTTGTTGGGGTTGTTTTGGCATCCCGCAAACAAGTACAATGCCATCAAAATGGCCGTAAATGTTGGGGTGGTGGTAGTGCGTTTCATGGGACGTTCGAAAATAGTACAAATAATCACACAGCTTCACAAAGATTGGTTTGGAGAATTCAAAAAAACTCGCAAATTTGTTGTGTTATGCTTCATCCTTTGTTTCGGTTCCGCTATTACATCCTGTTTGGCTTTTTTGCCATTTGGATGGCGTTTTTTGATATGAACAATTTGTTTTATCGCTACAAAATCGCCCAGGAAATCAGCGCATTGGAGGAGAACATCGAAGAGCACAAAAAAGCGATTGCCATTTTGGATCAGCAAAAGAAGTATTTGTTCGGCAACGACCGCAATTTGCAGCGTTTCGCCCGGGAAAAGTATTTGATGAAAAAAGACAATGAAGACGTGTTTGTGATAGTGGAAGAAGAGAAAGTGGAGGACAAAGGTGAATAGTGTTCATAAAAGAAGCAACAATGTGTATTTCTGTTGCGGAAGATGAAATAAGTTTGTATCCAAGGAAAAATATAACAACTCCGAATAAATCATGAATTTCATAGCGCCATCTAGCGACCTCTTACAGCATCTGTTAACCGTTAACGGAGCGATCATGTCGAAACCCATTATTCCAATTTTGGAAAATTTCTTGTTCGACATCAGCGACAACCAGTTAAGGATATACAGTACCGATTTGGAAACCAGCATGACCACCAGTATGCAAGTGGAGTGCAAAGAGAGTATGAAAGTGGCGGTGCCCAGTAAGATGGTGATCGACATTCTGCGTTCTTTGCCCGATCAGCCTGTGACTTTCAATATCGATCCCCAAACATTTGGGATTGAGGTTGTTAACAGCAACGGTAGATACAAAATGGCTGGTCAGGACGGTGTGGATTTCCCCGCTTTGCCAGAAACCAATGCCGACGGAAGCTTTGCCATCGCTGCGAACATTTTGTTGCGTTCGATCAGTAAAACCCTTTTCGCTGCGGGTTCTGATGAGTTGCGTTTGAACCTCACCGGTTTGTACGTTGAAATGAAAAACAACTCGGTGAATTTTGTGGCTACGGATGCCAATAAATTGGTTCGTTTGACCCGTAAAGATGTGAATACTGGCGTTGAGGATAGCATTTTGATCCCGAAAAAGCCTTTGAATTTGTTGAAAACGGCCCTTCCCAACGATGAAACCCCTGTGGTGGTTGATTACAACCGTTCCAATGTGTACTTCACGTTCGGTGAAACCCGTTTGATTTGTCGTTTACTCGATGAAAAATACCCCGATTACGCTGCGGTTATTCCCCAGGAAAACCCCAATGTGATCACCATTTCTCGCATGGCTTTGTTGAGCTCCATCAATCGTATCAGCATTTTTGCAAGCAAAACTACTTACCAAGTTCGTTTCAAGGTGATCGGCAATGAGCTTACAATCAGCGCGGAAGACATCGAAATGGCCAATGAAGCGGTAGAGAGAATTCCTTGTGAATTTGAAGGCAACGACATGGAAATTGGATTCAATGCCAAATTCTTGAAAGAGATGTTGAGTACTTTGGATGGCGATCAAGTGCAATTGCGTTTGTCGGCCCCGAACCGTGCAGGTTTGGTGATTCCAAATGAAAATGAGCGCGATGAAGACATTACCATGCTCATCATGCCCATGATGCTGAACAATTACTAAGCGAATACTGCGCTGCCAATTCGGATCATCGTAGAGCCTTTCTCTATGGCGATGGGGTAGTCGGAGCTCATGCCAATCGACAACTCAGAGAATCGAGAATCGTTTGGAAAGTGAACCTGCTTGATTTTATCAAAAGTTTCTTGTACTTGTTGGAATTCAGAGGCAATCTGTTGCTGATCTTCAGTGAAAGTGGCCATGGCCATCAGTCCGTGTATTT
Organism: Bacteroidota bacterium; assembly: GCA_947460045.1. Lineage (GTDB taxonomy): Bacteria > Bacteroidota > Bacteroidia > NS11-12g > UBA955 > UBA955. The sequence goes on from CANHGC010000182.1 coordinate 4,117, forward strand.
CGATGTTTTTCAATGTTAGCGAGGCGATTTCGTTGAAAAAATCCATGGCTTGGTGCGGTTCGATGCCAAATTTGGTTTCTTCCTGCGCCACATGCAATTGAATCAAACATGGGATGATGCGATGGTTTTTTTCGGCTTCTTTGTTGATCTCTTGCAGCAATTTGATGCTGTCCACAGAATGAATCATGGCAATGAACGGCGCGATGAACTTCACTTTGTTGGTTTGTAGGTGGCCAATCAAATGCCAATGGATATCGCTGGGTAGTGCTTCCGCCCTTTCCAAAAGGGGTTGAACCCG
>CANHGC010000183.1 GCA_947460045.1 Bacteroidota bacterium
ATGCATAAAATCGCTCCGAACGATCAAACTGCGCACTCATCGGAATAGCATTAAACTCCGTATCCATCACAGAAACATCCCAACCCCTCTGGGCACAAATATCTCTCAACATCTGCTCACCCTCGGCCAACGTCAACTTCTCCTTATCAAATTGAGTAACCTCAATCAACGCCTCCGTTTCGCCAAAAGGCAGTACATATAAAAAACGTGTTTTCCCTTTTTGCTCAATCCCAAAATCCATTAGCGTGCAAGCGCGCGCATCAAACACGGGCTCTCCCAAAACACTCTTCACCCGCCAACCCACAAAAGACTGCCAAAGTTCAATCTCAGACACCACCTTTTGATCAAACCCACTGCCAAAAAACCAATCAGCCACAAAGGTTTGTTGCACAGCCTCCGCGTCACAGACATTCACATCCACTCTACCGCCCACCTGCGCAACCGCGAGCACCTCCCCACAAAACCAGTCTATATTTTTCGATGAGTCGAGCGCCCTTTTTACAAAATCGTAGAAAGCTTCACTCCGACAATGGTGATAGGTATATGGTGCGATGCTTTGCGATGTACCAAAAACCTGAACCTGCTCCCATGAAAAATCCGTAAAAGGCATTTCATTGGCCAAACCCTCCCCCCAAAAACACCACGTGCGATCGTTGCGTTTAGAAGCATCTCTCTCCACAATGAGTAAAGAACAATCATCCAACAAACCCTCTTTCAACATCGAATACGCCAACCAAAGACCCGAAGCCCCTGCACCTTGAATGATATAGTTATACGCCTTGTCCAAAAAGAATCAACCATCCAACAAACCCACCAACTCGCACAATTGTTTGAATCACAATCAATTATTCTTACACATAACCATCAATTGTTCAGATCGATCGCAGCAAAAAAACCGAAAAAAAACACCCAAAAAGGTGTAAAAAATGTGTATCAATGCACCCCAACCCTTCCAAAAGAAAGCCTAACTTTGTGACCATGAAGTTTTTCATCGATACAGCCAACTTAGCCCAAATCAAAGAAGCCAACGACCTTGGCATTCTCGACGGTGTAACCACCAACCCCAGCCTCATGGCGAAAGAAGGCATCTTCACCGAAGAAGCCGTTTTAAACCACTACAAAGCCATTTGTGAAATGGTCGATGGTGACGTGAGTGCAGAAGTGATCAGCACAGACTTTGAAGGCATGATCAAAGAAGGCGAAAAATTGGCCGCTTTGCACCCCAACATCGTGGTGAAAGTACCGATGATCAAAGATGGTATCAAAGCCATTAAATATTTCTCGGACCGCGGTATCCGCACCAATTGCACGTTGATTTTCAGCGCAGGACAAGCCATCCTCGCCGCAAAAGCAGGTGCCACATACCTTTCTCCTTTCGTAGGTCGCATCGATGACCAAAACTGGGAAGGCATGGATTTGATCAAACAAATTGCAGAAATATACGCAGTACAAGGATACGAAACCGAAATCTTGGCCGCCAGCGTTCGCACCTCTTTGCACATCGTGCAATGCGCGCAAAACGGAGCCGATGTGGTTACCTGTCCGCTTAGCGCCATTTTGGGCCTATTGAAGCACCCCCTAACCGATATCGGATTGGCACAGTTTCTTGCAGACCACGCCAAAGGCAGCAAATAACATTTTCTAACATTCAAAAAAGTCCCCGGCCCGCCGGGGACTTTTTTTTGCCCTTAATGGAAAAAACCCAATCTTTAACAAAAAGTCTTTTTTGATGAACTTTGTTTAACTTTCTTTGTTTAAAGATTATGATTGTAACTCTCAGACAAATGCAATACGTGGTTTCCGTAGCAAAAAACGGAAGTTTCTCAAAAGCGGCAGACGAATGCGCTGCAGACCAAAGCACTGTAAGCCAACAAATTAAAACATTCGAAGACCGCATGAATGTTACAATCTTTGATCGAAGCACTTTGCCTATTTCAGTGACTGAATCAGGTAAAGAGATTGTTGAGCAATGCGAAAAAATCATTGCCAAAGTAGATGAAATGATCCTTCCTTTCAAAAAGAAAAGGACCGTTTAATCAAACACCTACCCGGGTGCTGCGCCTTTCGAGCAACACAATATCCCGCCATTCTCCGCTTTCCATCTGCCCCAATCGCTCGCGATAACCCACCATCCTAAACCCATGCTTTTCGTGTAAGCGAACACTGCCCACATTTTCAGGGAAAATTCCCGATTGCAATGTCCACACCCCATTGTATTCAGACGATGCGATACCTTGAACCATGAGTGCATCGCCCAAACCCTTACCCACGTATTCTTGATGTATGTAAATACTCAATTCTGCCACACCAGAAAAAACCGCCCTACTGCTTACCGCACTCAGCGCCAGCCACCCCACCACAACATTCCTCTCAACTAGCTTTACAACAAACCGACTGTGCTTCAAGTGCTTTTCATCCCAAAGCGTCCAATCCGCAGCGAGTAAATCGTAGGTCGCATTTCCACCACGAATTCCTTGCTCAAAAATCTCCGCCACCATTCCGTAGTCCTTTTCCTCCATCGGAACGATGCAAAACAACCCTGGGTCTAGCGTCTCTCTAGAGGACATAAATCAATACTGCTCTTTGGCGTTTGGAAAATCCTTCGATTTCACATCCGTGATGTAATGCTCTACCGCACCTTTCATCAAATCATACAAATTCGCATATCTGCGCAAAAAGCGGGGCGAAAACTCATTGGTAATTCCCAACATATCGTGAACCACCAATACCTGTCCGTCTACACCAGAACCCGCCCCAATCCCAATCACGGGAATGGTTAGATTCTCCGCCACGCGTTGCGCCAAATGAGCGGGGATTTTCTCCAATACGATGGCAAAACAACCCGCTTCCTCCAACATCTTGCTGTCGCGAATCAACTTTTCCGCTTCCGCATCCTCAGTGGCACGTACCGTGTAGGTACCAAATTTATATATACTTTGGGGGGTCAATCCCAAGTGCCCCATCACAGGTACACCTGCGGTTAGTATCCGTTTGATGCTCTCCAAAATCTCTTCACCACCCTCCATTTTTATGGCATGAGCGCCACTCTCTTTCATGATCCGAATGGTCGATGCCAAAGCCTCCTTACTATTTCCTTGATAACTACCAAAGGGCAAATCAACCACCACCAATGCGCGATTTACACCACGCACCACCGAACTCGCGTGATATATCATTTGATCCAGCGTAATTGGCAACGTGGTTTCATGTCCAGCCATCACATTCGATGCACTGTCACCCACCAAAATCACATCGATGCCCGCCTGATCCACCACCCTCGCCATCGAAAAATCATACGCCGTTAACATGGATATTTTCTCACCGCGCGATTTCATTTCATGAAGTACGTGGGTGGTTACCTTCTTCTCTTCTTTTTTGTGTATGCTCATGGCCGAATTTTAACCGGTTAATTTGTCGAATTTCCTTTTTGAACAGAGAATTTCTAGTGCAAATCAACCATCTTTGTATGATTTCAAAAACAAAAGTAGGATTATTTCCAAATGAAACACCAATTACACAACGCAAGAACCCTAGCCATTTTATTCTTACTTTCCATCGCCATGGTCTTTTCTGCCTGTGAAAATGAGGTTTACATCAATGCAGACTATAAAGAAACAGTGGTCATCTATGCCCTGCTCGATCCCCAAGACAGCATCCAGTACATCAAGGTAAACAAAGCTTATCTGAACGAAAACATTGGCGCTTTGGAAGCCGCTAAAATTTCTGATAGCCTTTACCTAGACTCTACCCGGGTTGAATTAAAACGCTTGCTCACCGGCGAAATCATCGTTTGTTCGGCGGAAGAAGGCCCCACCAAAGATTCAGGGATTTTTGCCAACAACAAAAACATTTTGTGGGTTACCCGCGAAAAAATTTACCCCAACGAAGAATACGAAATCACGGTCACCAACCCGCTAACTGCCACCAAAGCGGTTTCTAAAACCAAAACAGTTGGAACCACGAAAATTCGCTCTCCCTTCATTGACCAAACCAACATATTCAGTGTAGGTCCAGAATTCGTTACCATCTCCTACGTCGCAGCACCCAATGCCTTTGCATACGATGCACGATTCCATGTGTACTACGAGGAAATCAACACCGCCGATACCAACGCCAAAACCGAAAAAATGGCCACTTGGCGCGTGGTGAGCAATTTCTTGGTGGGCAACAATACAGTGCCCATGCGTCAAATCCCTAGATTGAGCTTCTTGCAGTTTTTGCAATCAAGCATTACCGCGGCACCCAACCTCAAACACCGCATCAAATGGGTTGGCATCACGGTTTATGGCGGAAATCAAACCCTGGTAGATTACATTTCGGTGAACGAACCCAGCATTGGCATCGTACAAAAACAAGCCGAATTCACAAACATCAGCGGCGGATATGGCCTCTTCGCATCCAGATCCACCA
>CANHGC010000184.1 GCA_947460045.1 Bacteroidota bacterium
AGGATTTTGACGATGCGATTTCATTGGAAAAAGACAATAAAGGCAATTATTTATTGGGTGTACACATCGCAGATGTTTCGCACTTTGTAACTCCTGGTAGCGCCATTGATCGTGAAGCCACACAAAGAGGAACAAGTGTTTATTTGGTTGATCGCACTATACCGATGTTGCCAGAAAAATTGAGCAATGATTTATGTTCTTTAAAGCCACATGTTGACCGATTGGCGTTTAGTGTGATATTCACCATCAACCCAGCTCTAGAAATTGTGAATCAATGGTTTGGCAAAACGGTGATTAACAGCAAAAGAAGGTTTGCCTATGAGGAAGCCCAAGAGGTGATAGTGAATCAACAGGGTGATTTCGTGGAAGAACTCACCACATTGAATCGAATGGCCAAACATTTTGAAGCATTGAGGTTTGAAAATGGTGCTTTGCGATTTGAATCCAAGGAAATCAGGTTTCGTTTCGATGAAAACAAAAAACCCATAGAAGCCTACGTCAAATCTCGTTTCGATGCCCACTTATTGATCGAAACATTCATGTTAATGGCCAACCAAGCCGTTGCAAAGCACGTAAAGCTGATGAAGAAGCCAGAATTACCCTTCATTTACCGGTCACATGATTTACCACCACAAGACAAATTGTTGGAGTTTGCAAGGTTTTGTAAATTGATGGGTTATCCCATTAACATCGACAACGAGCCGCAGATGCGTAAATCATTCAATGATTTGATGGAGCGCACCGCTGACGATGCGAATGCCGAGATATTGCAGCAAATGGCCATTCGTACAATGTCGAAAGCGGTATATACCGCCTTCAGATCAGATCACTTTGGATTGGCGTTTGAGCATTACACGCACTTCACCTCTCCCATTCGCAGATACCCAGATTTATTGGTTCACAGATTGTTACAGCAGTATTTGAGCAATCCAACACCAGTGATGAGTGAATCTCAGATTGAATTGATTGCCAAACACAGCAGCAACATGGAGCAGAAGGCAGCGGAGGCCGAGCGTGCGAGTACAAAGTATACGTTGGCGCTTATGATGGAACAGCACATTGGAAAAACCATGGAGGCCACCATTACAGGAATTACAGAATGGGGCATTTATGCAATGGCTACTGAATATCATTGTGAGGGTTTAATTCGATTGACGGACATCAAAGGTGATCGTTTTACGTATTATGAGGCGGAGAAAAAATTGGTGGGACAAAGAACCAAACGGAGCTATCATTTGGGTGATCCAATCACCGTTTCAGTGAAAAAAACCGATCCGCAAAAAAGAATTATTGATTTTAATTTGTTAGACTAATATGAGCATCGCCAAATACCATCAGTTATACAGCGAATTTCTTTCCCAAAACGCATTTGTTGGGGAGCCCAATAACTTGTATGAACCCATGAAATACATCATGGAATTGGGTGGGAAACGCATTCGTCCAATACTGTGTTTAGTAGGCGCTGAAGCTTGCAGTGGTACGGTTCAAGGTGCATTACCCATTGCGCATGCGATGGAGGTTTTTCACAATTTCAGTTTGGTTCATGACGATATTATGGACCGTGCTGATCAACGCAGAGGTTTACCAACGGTTCACAAAAAATGGAATGAACCCACTGCCATACTTGCCGGGGACAACTTATTGGTGAAAGCGTATGAATCCATATTGTCTTTTTCTGGTAATGGAAAAAATGAAATTCTTACTTTGTTCTCAAAAACAGCCACAGAGGTTTGTGAAGGCCAGCAAGACGATATGGATTTTGCCGAGCGGAACGAAGTGAGCGAGGCCAATTACCTCAACATGATCCAAAAGAAGACTGCAGTTCTATTGGGTTGCAGTTTAGCGAGTGGAGCCATTGTCGCTAGTGCCAGTAGTTCAATCGTACAAAAAATGTATGATTTCGCCATTGCCATAGGGATGAGTTTCCAAATGATGGATGATTATCTGGATGCCTTTGGCGCATCGGAAAATATTGGTAAAGTTTCTGGTGGCGACATTATGGAGGGTAAAAAGACTTGGTTGTATATCAAATCATGTGAATTAGATAGCAATACACCCGCATGGTTTTCTCAGTATGAGGCTGAACAAAGAGTTGCATTCATTCAGGATAAATGGAGAGCAATGGGGTTAGACCAAATGTTGTTAAATGTTGCCAATGACTATAACGATCATGGGCTAGCAATTCTCAAAGACTTGGAAGAAATGGGCGTTTCGGTGAATGGATTGAAAGAAATTTTAGAATTTCTGCAAGTAAGAACGCACTAGTTAGTGTAAAACTGTTACTGTGCCTGTTTTGCGATAAGTTTTCTTGTCCCAACCCTTAAATTCCAAATACCAAGCATACACACCGTCTGGAATGTCTTCGTTTTGATAGATACAATCCCACTGGAATTTTTTATTGGCACTCTCCCATATTTTCTCTCCGTACCTATTGAAGACTTTCATGTCGTATTCTTTCACAAACAGCGGAAAAGTACCCCAAACCTCATTCCTACCATCGCCATTTTTTGTAATACCACTTGGCACCCATACTTCTGGCGGCTGTATCAAGTAAATCCAATTGCTTTCACTGTACGATTGTTCCGGCACCTTGATGGCATTGCGTTGAGCGGTAACCCTGTACATGTAACCGCCATAGTCATAATCCAATTGATTGTCTCTGTAGTCCCTTAAAATCAATGAAGGCGCAATGGTAATAAATGGATGATCATCGTCTTTTCGCTCCAATTTCCAGTCTTTCACGCCATCGCTCCAACCCTGGTAATCCTGCCAATCTAAATCAAAGTAATAATAAGGGGCTTCGGTAGCGGTACCACCAATCACCACATTGCAACCTTCGTTGCTACCTTTACTCACATGTCCGCATTGGTCTACCACCATGATTTGGTAACAGTTTGAAATATTATCGACATCAAAGCTAGAGTCGCGATAAAAGGTATCCGTTAAAATTGCCAAAGGTGAACTGCCGAATTTTCCTCCACGTGGTACACGGTATAATTCGTATTCCTTAAAATCGGGTTCATCGCTTTTTGCCCATCGAATCTCTGCATATCGGTCATCCACGATGGTTGTAGTATACAATGGCACTCCCGTGATGGGGGTGTTCAATTCTTTTACTGTACAAAACACATTCTTTGCAAAAACTTGTACATCACAAATATTCACTCCGATGAGTTCATAGCAGTAGTTGTTCGCTCTTGGATTCACCACATTGGCATCAACAAAACTGCTCGCCGTATTCGCCCTAATTGTATCAAGGATCGTGATTGTACCATCTGGGTTGGTTCTACGCAGTAGGAAGTATTTAAAAAAGCCCGTTGGCACAGTTATGTTATCCCAAGCAATCGACATTTTGGCTGTTTGACGATCAAAGCTCACGCAAATGGCTTCGGGTGGTATCACTTTCGGGGGTTCTGTAACCAATATTTTGATACGAGCGAATGTGGTATCAGCTTTGGGGCAGCCACGATCCATGACATATACGAACAATTCAGCGGTATCTTTTGAATAACTACCACATTGGGTGGGCCAATTCACAATCAATGATGCTTTTCCAATGCCTGGAACAACCGTAATTTTTGCTGTATCACTTCCTTTCATCCCGCCTTTTTTCAGCCATTTGGTAACAAAGTACATGGTATCAAAGGGATCCGGGTCTACCCCATTCAATTGAAATAAAATGGGTTGGGTAGCGATGACTTGAACGAAAGTATCTTTCAATCGTGGCTTGAGGTTTAAGTTCTCAAAATCGATTTTAAACAACGCATTGTTGCAATTGTCGCTGTTCATTGTTCGGCTATAGGCCGTGGGCGTAACAGGAAATAAACCATTGCGTCGGCAACCGGCACAAACCGACTGGTAGATGATCCCTTTCGCATCAAATCTTGATGTACCACCATCAACGTGTTCTTCGGCGGGTTTACCAGGGGATGACACACCCCCGAAAAAGGTGGCATAGGCCAAAGAATAAAAATTCTTGGAAAATACCGCGATATAAAAATCACTGCCATCGGTGACTTTTTGCGCAGCGTCTGTAGTGGTTTGCAATCCAGTTGTTCTCCCTTTATTTCGATGGGTTTTCGCTGCTCCCGTATTTACATCGTATAAAGCTGAATTTGTCGCACCGCCCCAACCGGATACGAAAATTCTTTCACATCGATCCACCAAAAATGCACTTGGACTGATGTTGGGCATAATGGTGTTGTTGCCGTTGTACCCAAACGTAGTTTGCATATCAATGTTTGCTAGGTCTGTTGAATAGGTTGTAATAAACTGACCACCACCCGCTTGATAAAACCGCGCATTTACATTGGGCATATTGGCCTCGGTTTGGCCGTAGATATAGGGTTTTCCAGATTGACCAGTTTGAACAAAATGG
>CANHGC010000185.1 GCA_947460045.1 Bacteroidota bacterium
AACCAAAGTCGTTGAATCCCATCGCACATCGTAACGCAAACCCGCGGCGTAAGTAATGGCCGATTTCCTGCTACCCCTGCTCCGCTTAAATACCGTTACAAAAGGTTTTGCCTCCAATGTAGTAGCGATGGTTAACGATACGTCGTTGCTGGCCCGGTTGACCATCAAATCGTAAAAAGCATGCTCTCCGTGGTACCCATCGCGGATCAAACCAACGCCACCGCCATTCAACGTCACTTCCACATCAATGTCCTTGATAGACTCGTCCAACTCCTGTCGGGCTCGACCGTCTAATTCACCATCCCATTTCAACGGTACCGTTTCGGTTCTAACCACAATGGTTTTTGCGCTATCCACTTGCTCGCACGTTTTGGCGAAATTCACCGATGCTGAAGACGAAAAACCGCGGCCCACTTCAACCGATTTAACAGTTAAAAACACCAAGGCGATCCAAAAAGCCACGTTCAACGGCCAGCGCAGAAAGGGACTCATCTTTTTCCCATTCACCAAAATCCGGATTAGGCCATAGATCAAATGAATCAAAGGCACCAATACCACCGCGCAAATGGCCAAGATTGTGCCACCCAAGTAGGTATATCCCAACAGGAAATAATCGTAGAAGGCATCAAACACAAAGGCGAACATCCCAGCAGAAAGCACCGCACCAATAACGCCAGGCACAATCACCGAAAACAAGGCCACCAAGGCGATGGCAGCAAATACTTTCACCACCAACCTACCGGTTTTTCCCAATCCACGCTTTGCTCGGGGCTTCACATTTTCCATTGCCTTCGCGTAAGCCGATTCATAAGCAGAGCGAACATTCTGATCCACCACCTTCGCCAAATTATCAAAATTCACCGGCTCTCCCCGCATCTGCAACTTCTCCGCCGGTGTGCTGGCCGCCGGAATAATCACCATCAAAAAGACGTAAACCAAGATCACCGTTCCAAACGAAGCAACCGCCAATACACCAAAAATCGCCCGCACAAACACCGGATCCCAGCCAAAATACGCCGCAATCCCGCTACAAACCCCGTACACCACCACATCGTCTTCGTTGCGATACAGGCGCTTGGCATGACCACCCCCCGTATGACCCGAAGCCGACGCTGAAGCCGCCCCCGAAGTAAACGCCTCGCCCTCCGCAGCACCGTCGCGATCAACACTGTCCATCGCATCGCCCAACTCCTCAGCAGACCCCACCTGCGCAATCACATCCTCCACATGATTGAGAAATATCGCCGGAGTCCCCGTATTCAACAAATGACTAAATAACTCCGCAATGCGATTTTCAATGTCGTCGTACACCTCCTTTTCGGTGATTCGGAGGCGAAGCGATTCCAAATATTGCTTCAAACGGTCGTAAGCAAGCTCGTCGATCTGAAATACAAATCCATTGATGTTGGCTGAAATGATGCGATTCATAGTGATTGAGTTGGGTTGGGTTGATTTTGATTATTTTCGGTATGTTTCAATGCCTGATTGGTTTTACTGTGCGATTCATGATCCACGACAATGTGCGATACGTGATCTACAGCAAACTGCAATTCCGACCACGTACTGCGCAGCGATGCCAAAAACGCAGCACCCGTTTCTGTGATCTCAAAATATTTCCGCGGTGGACCGGATTTGGATTCTTCCCAGCGATAACTCAACAACCCCCCATTTTTCAAGCGGGTGAGCAACGGATACAAAGTACCCTCCACCACCAACAATTTGGCCTGCTTCAGGCGATCCAGTATGTCGGATGAGTAACAAGACCCCTGAGAAATGATCTGCAAAATGCAGTACTCCAAGATCCCCTTGCGCATCTGAGATTGGGTATTTTCCAAATCCATACTGCAAAGATACGAGATAATTTTAGTACTATGCAATACAAAGTACTATAAAAGCCGCAATCTCTTCGACGAACAACGCCCCATGGTGACCAAAGTCACAGCGCATTCCATTCAAACCCATGAACTTTGCACCAATCAATCAGAAAAAACATGTTTAACACACTCAAATCATTGTTTGGCACAGGCCCATCGGCAGATTTCAAAACATTGGCAACCAACGGCGCCACCATCATCGATGTTCGCAGCAAGGCGGAATTCGCATCCGGTCATATCAAAGGCAGTATCAACATTCCCCTAGATACCCTGCAAAATAACCTCGCCAAGATCAGCAAAAACAAACCCGTCATCACCTGTTGCGCCTCCGGCATGCGCAGTGCATCAGCCAAAGGCATCCTTCAAAACAACGGCTTCGAAGTCTACAACGGCGGCGGTTGGTCGTCACTCAAAAACCAACTGTAATCTCATGGCAACCTTCCAAGAACTCATTCATTCAGACAAGCCCGTACTCGTCGATTTTTTCGCCGAATGGTGCGGCCCTTGTAAAATGATGAAACCCATCCTCGAAGAACTCAAATCACAATTGGGCGACGAAGCCAACATCATCAAAATCGACATCGACAAAAACCCAAGTGCCGCCCAGGCCTATAATGTCCGAAGCGTACCCACACTCATGATATTCAAAAACGGAAAGTCGGTATGGCGACAGTCGGGCGTATTACCCGCCAATCAATTAAAATCACTCATCAACCAGTACAAATAACCGTTGAGCGGGAACACCGCATTTTTTCGCAATCGCCTACAAAATCTCGATGTTGTAGGATGTTAACAGGCCAGGCAATCCATCCAAGGAGAACTTGGCCTTTTTGATGTTGTTGGTATTGGGATCGATGCGATAATATTGCGCTGTGGTAAAATTCGCCTTCTCCAATATGGTCCGATCAAACAGCGCGTCCATGAGATTGCAATCGGCAAAATTGACCTCGCTTAAATCGGCCTCGGTAAAATCAACCTCCTTCAAACTGCAACGCAGTAGGGGCATTTTCTTGAGTTTGAGTTGATAGAACGATGAATGATCAAGCAGGCAGTCTGCGAACGACACCGAAAAAATAAGCGTATTACAGGTCTCAAACCGAAGTCCCAGCAACTTGCAATGCTCAAATTTACAATCGCGCAAAATCGCACCGTCCAATCGCACCCCGCTCAAATTACAATGCTCAAACACACAACCCGAGAAATTAAAATCGGTGAGATTGGCACCGCCAAAATCAACATGAGAAAAAACGCATTCTTCGTATTCCCCCACTTCAAAAGGCGTTTCTAAAGCATGAATATGCTCAAATTGTTGATCGTATTTATAAATCGACATGATTCTCCTTCGCTGCATCTACATCTTTGGGCAAAGTCATCCCGCCCACATGAAACTCGCGCATGTAGATTTTCACGAGCAAAATAAACAAACTGATCAAAATCGGTCCAAAAATCAAACCCATAAAACCAAAGATATTTACACCCATAATCACCCCAAAAATGGTAATCAGCGGATGGGCATCGCCCCATTTATTTTGAATATACAAGCGCACCAAATTGTCAACCGTACCCAATACCACTATGCCAAAAATCAACACCACAAGTGCTTGCGATGAATGGCCGTTAGTATACTGCAAAACAGCCAATGGCATGTAGGCAATACTCGCGCCCACCAATGGGATAATCGCCGCGATGGCCGTTGCGCAAAACCAAAACAACAAATCATCTACACCCAAAAACGCATAGCAAATCACAGCGAGAATGGCTTGCACAAAAGCGGTTGCTGGAATTCCAGCTGCGTTAGAGACCACCAACGAATGCAGCTCCTTCCCAATGAGGGCGATGTGATTGTCTTCCAAAGGCAAATACTCGTAGCACCAAGCTTCTAGGGAACGACGGTTGAGCAGCATGAAATATAGCACGAAATACATCACAGCCACGGAAGCAAAGGAATTGGCGATTACACCAACCATTGAACTGGCGGCAACGGTGACATAGGCTGAGGCTTGCTTGAGGTTTTCGGCGGTAAGAATTTCAAATCCAAACCGCTGTTCTTGCTGAGTAATAAAAGCATTGATAGACTGCAGGACTTCTTGACTGTGCGATACAACCTCGGCCAATCGAGCAGTCACCTCGCCGATGATCAGCCCCGCAGGGACAACAATCAACATAAAGCTGCCAAGCAACAACAAGATTGTGGACTTGACTTTGCTCAGGCGATATCGTTTTTCGAGAAAATCTTGCGGTTTGCGCAGAAAAAAATAGAGGGTAAGTGCACCCAGGAATCCCGACAAAAAACCCAACAACTCCCAGGCAATAAAAAGTCCAGATACAACCAACAAGAGGAGATAGCCATACTGCCGGACAGTTGATTTATGCATACACAAAGAAACAAAAAAAACTGGGGCTGCGCTGCGCGCGGCCCCAGTTTCGCAAAATTGGTAATTTCTGCCAAAAGTAAAATCAGCGTTGTCTTTTTCGCCAAGGTTATCAAAACCTA
>CANHGC010000186.1 GCA_947460045.1 Bacteroidota bacterium
AACTCACAGTGATCATCCCGTTCCGAAATGAATCGCCAAGAATATCGCCATTGCTAGAGAGTTTAACCCAATTGCAATTCTCAGGGGATTTAGAAGTCATTTTTTGCAATGATCACAGCACAGACGATGGCAAAGAAATTATACAAGCGTGGTCAATACAGCAATCATTTCCAGTCAAAATACTAGATACGTCGCCAAGCCAAATTGGAAAAAAATCCGCCCTGGCGATGGGAATTTCTCAGGCTACGCACCCCATCATTTTAACCACCGACGCCGATTGTTGCCTTCATCCAAACAACGCCAATGAAATGCTTCACGCCATGTTCACCAACGAAGCTGATTTGGCCATTGGACGTGTAGACTACCTCTGGGTGAACGATCATAAAAACAACAAACAGGGGCGCAACAACCTGTTGCAGGTCTATCAACAGATGGAAAACCAAGCGCTCATCGCCATAGGTTTTGCGGAAAGCCAAAAACACAATGCCGCTGTGGCAAATGGAGCCAACCTGATGTTCAAAAAGCAAGCTTTCATTGACTTGGGGGGATATCAAGGACATGAACACATTGCCAGTGGCGACGATATTTTCACTTTAGAAAAATTCTTACTGTCGCCTGTTCACAAAGTCACTTACGTACAGCATCCATCTGCCACCGTTTATACCCCTTTGGAAACCCAATGGGATGCCTTTTTTCATCAACGAATGCGTTGGATGAAGAAAACATTTTTGCAAAAAACGCAAAAAACGGCCCTAAAACAGGTTTTGGTGGGTTTGTTTATGATTTTCATTTGGGTGATGAGTGCCTTTGCTGTGTTATCGGCACACTATGAAACATTGGCCTTCGTTTGGCTGGGGAAACTGCTTGTGGATTCAGCCGGTGTACACATTCTTTTACAAAAAAATAAACCCAATTTCATCTGTGTTTTGCTGGCTTCAGCGGCTCAGGTATTGTGGTTGCCTGCGCTCGCCATCGGCTCCATTCGCAGCAAATACCAATGGAAAAACCGCCAACACACGGCATAACCCTCTCTTTCTATTCGTTGCCCCCCTGCTCCTGCTGGGCCATAGCCAATTGATGGCTCAATGCGAATTCCTCCAACCCCAATCCGGCATCCAATTCCTGGGTCAGCCCCAACATTTTACTTGGAAAAACCAGTCTCTCACCGGGAATATACCCATCAGTTCTACAAAACAATATTCCACCCTGTTTGCCAATTGTTCCATGGATTCAAACACGTGGTTGGAAGCGCAAGTTTTCCTCGAATTCAATCCAAGCAGCGCAAATTATATCGACATCTTGTTTCATTTCGATAGTGCCCTCAACAACGGATGGTTACTCAGACTGGGCGATACCGAAGACGGCATCAAGTTGATTCAGAAGAAACAATCTTCAGATTTCACAGTGCTAAAAGGCGAATCGGGCCATTTCAATAAAACCAAATCCAACATCCAAATACGGATCGCAAAGCAACCCCAACAGATCATTGTACTTTACAAAGACAGCAGCTGGGAACAATTCAAATGCCTTGGGGCGGCCATTGACACAATGCCCCTGAATCAGAAATATCATGGATTGGGTATATTACAAACGGGGAGCGGCGCGGCGGGAAAACAAATCCTGAAATCATTTTATGTGGGACCGCCGCGCCCAGACCGATCACCCCCAACACTCCATAAAGTTCAGTGGCTCAAACCCCATCAAGCAGAAATACAATTTTCAGAGCCCATTACCATTGAAAATCGCAACCAAATCATTTGTGAAAAAGTAGCTGCTGATACATTCTATCTCACAAACAACAGCACCATACAAGCGATTTTCTCACCCAAATCACGCAATGAACCTCACAACATCTACGTCCAAAATGCCAAGGATTCTGCAAACAACATTCAACCCCTGCAACAGCAATCAGCATTTGTAGAATGTGAAACACCCATCGCCCCGTACCAAATTACATTCTCCGAAATCATGGTAGACCCAAGTCCATCCGTTGGGTTATTACCCAATTCTCAGTATATCGAACTAAAAAACAACACGCAACAAGCACTGTGGCTCGATGAACTCACCCTATCAGACCAACAAACCCAAATTCAACTCCCCAAATACCTCGTCCCCGCCAAACAATATGTATTGCTAGTGCCACAATCCGACAGTTTTTATCGAAAAAAAATGCCCAATGTGGTTCCAATGGAACTCCCCTATATCAACATAGAATCAGACCAACTCACATTAAAAAACAAACAATTCCAAACGGTACACCAATTCAATTACCACCGCTACATTCATCACCCGAGCTTTGCAAACGGAGGATATAGCTTAGAAAAATCTGATTCAAGTTGTGCCTGTATAGACCCATTTCAATGGCAATCCAACACCCAACAAGGTGGCACTCCCGGTATAAAAAACCTCACAAAAACCACCTACCCATCGCCACGTAAACCTTTACCCATCAATGATATGTTGTTCAAAATTCAAGTGATTGAATGCGTTAGCCCAGACACCATCATCATTCACTTCAACCAACCCTTAGACCCCATCAGTTGGAACAAGGTACGAATACAACATACCACACAGCATCAGTTCAAAGTGGTGAATACCCAAACCAACCACAACATCCAACCTCCAGTTTTCGGAGCCAGCTTGCGATTGGCAGTTTCCCCGGCGCTGATTCCAAATCAAACCATCCAAGCTCAAATTTCCAATCTATTCAGCTGTATGGGCAACCCATTAATAGACTCTCAAATCACCGTCATTTTTGGAGAAAAACCCCCTCAACCCAAAGACATCCAATTCAATGAGATCATGTTCAACGCCCTAGAGGAATTGTCAGATTTCATCGAAATAACCAACACATCCAACACCCCTGTTCAGCTACAAGGTCTCCAATTGCATGTGGTAAAACCCCAACAGTCGCCAGAAATCATCACTTTACACCCAAAACCCTTCACCCTATTACCCAAACAAGTGCTGTGTTACAGCAAAAATGGATATGTCATCGCCCGGGCCTATAATCCCAATGAAGCCATCCAACACGTGACGGTTTCGAACTTCCCAGATCTGCCCGCATCCGAAGCCGAACTTTTATTGGTAACAGCACAACAAATCGTCCTAGACCAAACACAATACAATGAAAATCAGCATTCACCATTTTTACAATCCAACAAAGGTGTAAGCCTGGAGAAAACCACACCCAACGCCCCTTCATCCGAGGCCGCACATTGGCTGAGCGCCACCCACACCGTAGGATTCGCCACGCCAGGTGAACGAAACAGCCAATCACCCAGCCAACTAGCCCGCCAACGGAAAATCAACAAACCCTTTCAACTGGCAAAAACGTGTTATTTCATGGATGAGAACGACCCCATCCAACTACAGCACCATTTCCAAAAGCCGGGCTTTGTAATCACCGCAACACTCTTCTCAATGCAAGGATCGCGCATCGCCACACCACTGAAATTGGTGGAGGTTTCTGCCAATGGCGTGTTATTGATCCCCACACAAGCTCTCTCTAATTACATTCCCAATGGAAATTATTTACTTCATGTAGAAGCTTTCCATCCAGATGCTGACATTTGCACCCAGAACCTCAGATTGGTATTGCTCCGAAATCCATGAACCCAAATCAAGTCAAATCCATCCTCAACGAAAAACTGTCGAAGCAATTCAACCCCAGTGAAATTCACGCCTTTGGATTTTGGATTTTGCCCCACCTTGAATCTGTGTTGGAAGCATTGCAACCAAAAGAAATCGATTTCATCTGTTCCGAATTGCTCAGCGGAAAACCCATTCAATACATTCTTGAAGCCGCATTCTTTGGACATCTTACACTCAAGGTAAACCCATCTACCTTGATTCCCAGACCAGAAACCGAGGAACTGTGTGTACTGATTTGTGAATATTATCAAAATCAACAAATCGGAACATCCAAGGAGTTACATGGAATCGACATTGGCACAGGCAGCGGATGTATACCCATTTATTTGTTAGACAAACACCCCAATTGGACATTCACCGCCATGGATATCAGTGAAGATGCCTTGGACATTGCTGCCGAAAATGCCATTCACGTTGGCGTAAACGAAAGATTGTCATTACAAGTTTGTGATTTCCTCAGCTTGAGCAGTCTGCCAGAAAACCTCCAATTGATTGTCTCTAACCCGCCTTACATCACTCAATCCGAGAAAAACGCCATGCACAACAATGTTCTAGACCACGAACCACACGTTGCGCTATTCACCCCGGAGGCAGACCCGCTCATTTTCTACAGGCACATCGCAAACCTCACAAAAAAATCGCCAAGAAACCCAGCAGAACCTCTTCACATTTGGCTTGAAATCAATCAATACCTAGGAACAGAAACCT
>CANHGC010000187.1 GCA_947460045.1 Bacteroidota bacterium
AGGTTTGCCACCGACACGCCCAAGAGGTTGTTGCGCACGTGTCCCAGGTGAAGGGGTTTGTTGGTATTGGGCGATGAGTATTCTACCATCACCTTTTTGCCTGCACCAAGCGATGTTTGTCCGAACGAGGCATTGTTCCACTCTGATTTGAGGAAATCGGCGTAGATATCGGTTTTGAGAACGATGTTCAAGAACCCTTTTACTACGTTGAAATCGGCCACGATATTGGCATGTTGCTTTAAGTAATCGCCAATGGCAGTGGCAGTATTTTCAGGCGTTGATCGGGAAATGCGCAACAGGGGAAACACAACAAAGGTGTAGTCGCCGGCGAAATCGGGGTTGGTACGCTCGAGTTTCACGGGTTGTGGATTGCTGCCGTAGAGGGTTTCGATGGCAGTTGCGATGTGCTGTATTAACGCCTGTTCTAGGTTCATGGAATTTTACAAAAATACGAAATTGGTAGGGATTATGGGGTGAAATTGGTGGCGGATTGGTTCGGGATGGGGACTTTGGGGCAAGATGAAATTCAATCGTGGTGATAGCCCGTTCCTTTGAGGATATTGAGGGCTCGGTATATTTGCTCGGTGAGGACCAAGCGGGCCAGGTGGTGGGGGAATACGAATTCGCTGAGTTTGATGCAGGGGTATTGTTTTCTCACCTCTTCCGTGAAACCATAGGCCCCGCCGATGGCGAAGATGATTTTTCCGCGGGATTGGGCGAGTGTTTTTTCGATGTAGGTTGAGAACCCGCGGCTGGTGAAGGCTTTGCCTCGTTCATCGCACAGAATCAGGGTGTCGCCGGGCTTCATCATTTTGAGCAAGGTCTCAGATTCCTTGGCTTTTTGGGCTTCGGGGTCGGGGGTGCGCGCTGCGGGCAGGAGTTCGAGCTTCACCGAATGCATCGGACCGCATCGTTTTACGTAGTCCGCGCATAGCGCATCGATTTCCGCATTTTTGTGGTTTTCGATGGCGGCAATCAGGATCATCCCGATTAGTTGTTTAAGATTTCCAGGATCTTATCGAGCTGAGGGGTGAGCACAATCTCGGTTCTGCGGTTCTTCGCACGTCCTTCTGGGGTATCGTTTCCGGCAACGGGTTGGGTATCGCCTCTACCCACGGCTTGGATGCGTTTGGGGTTCATGTTGGCATCGGCAATGAGAATTCGGGCGATGCTGGTGGCGCGCAAAACGCTCAAATCCCAGTTGTCTTTGATGGCACCTTTCATGGGGATGTTGTCGGTATGACCTTCAATCGCCATTTGCACATCGGGTTGTTTGTTGAGGGCTTTGCCAATTTCGATGAGGGCTTCACGTCCTTTTGGATCTACATCGATAGAGCCAGAGGCGAACAACAATTTCTCGGGCAGAATCACGTAAACTTTTCCGTTGCGGTATTCCACTTTGATATCGAGTTTTTCGAAACCGGCCAATGCTTTGGCGATGGCTTCTTTGAGTTCACGAACGGCGCGTTCTTTTTTGGAGAGTTCGGCTTCGAGGTCTTTCACACGCTGCGAAGTTTTTTCCAATTCTTTGCGAAGTTGCTCTAGGCGGGCGCGTTCGGCTTCGGCTTTTGCCAAGGCGGTATTGAGTTCCAGCTCTTTTGCGGCGAGGGTTTTGTTTTTCTCGTTGATTTCTTGGGCCAGGTTTTGGCGTTGTGCATCGAGCGATGATCCAAGATTTCGGATGTATTGAAGGTTTTCATCGAGTTGCATTTGGCAGGTTTCGATGGTGTCTTTCAGGGCGGAGATGGTCTTTTCTTTGTCGCCTTTTTCAGCTTCTAGCTGGGCGATGCTGGCTACGAGGGAGGCGTTTTTCTCGAGGCAGTCGTCGTTTTTCTTTTTGAGTGTGGTTTCAATTTCGGCCTTCGATGCTTCTAGGGCTTGATATTGTTTTTTGGTAACGCAAGAAGACAGGGCGATGGCCAGGGCGAAGAAACTCCATGCAAATCTCATAATGGGCGAAGATAGTTACCCTCGTTTTGAACGAGGGTAACCGTTATTCACATGTGTTGCGGAGTGGACATAACAAATGGGCCCCATCGTTGACGGGGCCCATTTGTTATGATTGTTTCAATTCGATTTGCCTTAAGGCATTTGATTGTGCGTTGATGGCTATTTATAAACTGAAATCCAATTTGTAATAGAACAGCGGCAAGAAGCCCAATTGGTATGTTTCGCGAGAATATGGCGCGGTATCGATGTAGCTATACTTCAATACGTTTTTGCGATTGGTGACATTCACCAAGTCAAATGCAATTTCGTGAGAAACCTTTTTCGCGTTGATGCGGTAGGCGATACGAACATCGAAACGTTGGTAAGGAGAACCAAATCGCTGGGTATTTTTCAAATCGCTCTTTTCCACGTATTCTCTTTCGTAGATGGTGTTGAGGGTGTCCATGGGGGAGAATCGGCGGGCGCCGGCGAAAGTGACTTTACCACCGATGTTCAAAGAGTTTTTGTTCTTGAACACGAATTCCTTCGCAATCAAACCGTTGGCCGCGTAATCGGTGTTGAAATCGCTGCTGCGCCAGCGATTGTCTGATCCTTGATATTCTGCCTTGAAAATGCTCAACGAAGCCAAATAATAGAAGCCTTTGCTGAAGAACTTTTCTACGGTGAATTCCACGCCATAGTTTCTGCCTACACCTGTATTTTCAAGGCTATCGGGGAAGAAGCGAGAGAATCCGCTGCCGGTGTTGGCCAAGCTGAATGAGGATCCTTTGTAGCCGTTGCTCGCCATGCGCATTTCCACAGGTAGGTTGTTGAGCGCTTGGTAGTAGGTTTCTACTTTGATGCGGCTTGCTTTGCCCATTTGGTGATCCCAACCCAACACGGCGTGATTGCTTTTTGAAAGGCCCATGCCCAAGTTGTGCGGGGTGCTGTTGCCGGGTTTTTGGTAGTAATACACATAGGCGCTTTGGTTTTGCGAGTGCATACCCAATCCCAGGTTGATGGCGTCGCGCTTTGATAGTTGGTAGCGGGCACCGAATCGCAACAATGGACCGCTGTTGCTGGTGTTGCTGATTTTTCCGGTGGTGCTGCTGCCCAAGGCAATTGGCGTATTGGTGGGGTCGTAGTTCACGGTATAGCTCTGCATTTGCACCCCGGTGCTGATGGTAAAAGCCGGTGAGAACTTGTATTTCCACTGCACGTATGGGATGGCCATGAGGGCGGTACCATTCGAATTCCATCGAACAGAAAACTTCCAATAGAGCGGGCTGGTGGGGTTGAAGTTCAAAGAGCTGTCTTCGAAAGAGTAGTTGTACTGGGTGAGCTGGATACCGGCGCGCATGGAGCTTTTGGCTGAGAACTTCTTGTTGTAGAAGGCGTGCATGGCGATGGTTTTGGTATCGAACTCGTAGCTCAGGTTCCTTCGAATGGAATCGTTGCGATACTTCTGGAATGTATCCCCTTTGATGATTTCGGTGCCGATGACTTTGCGGAAAACCAACTGGTGTTCGGCGGTTACGTTTTGTGAGCTGGCAGCCACTGTGGCCTTGAAATAGCTGGTTTTGTTGATGTTGTATTGGAAACTGCTGCCCCAGATGTGCATTTTGGAGGCGAACAATTGGTCGCGGTCGTTATCGCCATACAATTCGGCGCTGCTGAGGGTGTCTTTGCTGATGTTGATATCGATGTTGCTCCATCCGCCGATGCCGAAGAAACTCAAATTGCCTTTGTTGTTTTTGAGGGGGAAGTTGAATTTGAAGGAGTAATCTTGGTAGTTGGGAACGGCGTCTGTGCCCAATGGGATATTGAGTTTGCTGAACATCGCCAAGGTGCTATAGCGGTAGGTGATGAGGTAGCTGGCGCCGCCTTTTTTGCCGAGGTTGCCTTCAGCGAGTGCGTCCCAACCCAGCAAGCCCAATTGCGAGCTAAATTCTCTTTTTTGGTTGTTGCCGTTGCGAAGTTTGAGGTCGAAAGCCCCTGCATTGGCGTTTCCGTATTCTGCGGGGAAGGCACCGGTGAAGAAGTCGGAGTTGCCCAAAATTTTGTTGTTGATGATGGAAACGGATCCCCCGGTGGTTCCTGGGATGGCGAAGTGGTTGGGGTTTGGAATATCGATCCCTTCCATGCGCCAGAGGATGCCTTGGGGAGAGTTACCGCGGACCACGATATCGTTGCGAGAATCATCGGCACCTTGCACACCGGCGAAGTTGGATGCCATACGTGCTGGGTCGCCCCTGCTGCCGGCAAATCGATCGGTTTCGTCTACGGTGAACAATCTCGCGGAGATAAGTGCCGCGTCGTTATTGGGTTTGTCGCCCTTGCCTTTGCCTTTGATGGTGACTTCGCCCACGCGCTCAATGATTTGTTCGAGTTCGTAGCCCAGGATGACTTCCTTTC
>CANHGC010000188.1 GCA_947460045.1 Bacteroidota bacterium
GTATGGAGGGCATAGACGAAGTAGAACCCATCATCGAACCGAAAAAACTGCCGAAGCACTGACAATTTGTCGGACCGATAGCCGAATTGTTACATAATTTAACGACATTTTGTCATTATTCGTAGTAAATTGTGCATTGGAATTGGATTTGAGCACATAGGAGCATCATGAATTTACAACAATTTACCATCAAAGCACAGGACACGTTGTCTAGGGCCCAACAGCTGGTGATCGCCAACACACAACAGGCGATGGAACCCATGCATTTGTTATCGGCCATGATCACAGACGATGAGGAAACCCTGCAATTCATTGCCGGAAAACTTGGTGCCAACCTATCGCGCTTAGAACTAGCGGCAAAAGCTGCCATTCAATCGTTGCCGAAGGTTGAGGGTGGTCAGGTATACTTATCTCAATCGCTCAATGCCGTGACGGTTTCGGCCGAAAAGGCGATGCAAGAGATGAAAGACGAATTCATCACCAATGAGCATTTGCTGGTGGGGATTTTGGATGGCAAAGACGCCGCAGCCAATTTATTGAAAGACGCTGGCTTCAAACGGGTCGATTTGATCAAAGCCATCTTGGCCTTGCGTGGCGGCAGTAAGGTGCATGCCCAAACCGACGAAAACCAATTCAATTCACTGAAAAAGTTTGGGGTGAACCTCAATCAAATGGCCCGCGAAGGCAAACTCGATCCGGTTATCGGAAGGGATGATGAAATTCGCCGGGTTTTACAAATATTATCGCGCAGAACCAAAAACAACCCTGTGCTCATTGGCGAACCCGGTGTGGGAAAAACCGCCATTGCTGAAGGGTTGGCCATGCGCATCATTCGGGGCGATGTGCCGGAGAATTTGAAATCGAAGGTAATTTACAGCCTCGATTTGGGGGCTTTGGTGGCGGGTGCCAAATACAAAGGAGAATTTGAAGAGCGATTGAAAGCCGTTGTGAAAGAGGTTATCACGGCCGCTGGCGAAGTGGTATTGTTCATCGATGAAATACATACATTGGTGGGCGCTGGCAGAAGCGAAGGCGCCATGGACGCTGCGAACATCCTAAAACCCGCACTGGCCCGTGGTGAACTCCGCGCCATTGGTGCAACCACCTTGGCTGAGTATCAGAAGTATATCGAAACCGACAAAGCCCTGGAACGCCGTTTCCAAAAGGTGATGGTGGAAGAACCCGATACGCAGGAAGCCATATCCATTTTGAGGGGCTTGAAAGAACGCTACGAAGTGCATCACAAAGTGCGCATCAAAGACGAGGCCATCATCTCGGCAGTGGAAATGAGCCAACGATACATCAATGACCGTTTTCTGCCAGACAAAGCCATCGACTTATTGGATGAGGCCGCGTCTAAACTGAGATTGGAAATGGACTCTGTACCTGAAGAGCTCGATGAAATGAACCGCCGGATCATGCAACTTGAAATTGAGCGAGAAGCCATCAAACGCGAAAGCGATACGGCCAAACTCGCCAAACTCAACGAAGACATCGCCAACATCAGCGAAAAACGCAACGCCCTCAACGCCCAATGGGAAAATGAAAAGGGGGTCTTGTCGCAAATTCAGCAGAAAAAAGCGACCATCGAGGCCCTTCGCATCGAAGCTGACCAAGCCGAACGCGATGGAAACTATGGCAGGGTGGCTGAAATCCGCTATGGACTGATCAAAAAGAACGAGGAAGACCTGTTCTCGCTGAGTTTGAAACTGGGCGATTCCCGCAACGGACAACTCATGGTAAAACAAGAGGTTGACGCTGAAGACATCGCAGAAGTGGTGAGCCGCTGGACGGGTATCCCGGTGAACCGCATGTTGCAAAGTGAGCGCGAGAAACTGCTTACCTTGGAGCAAGAACTGCACAAACGCGTGGTGGGTCAGGAAGAAGCCATCTCTGCCCTATCCAATGCCATTCGACGGAGTAGAGCCGGGCTTCAAGACCCCAAAAAGCCGATTGGTAGTTTCATTTTCTTGGGAACCACCGGCGTGGGAAAAACCGAAGTAGCCAAGGCCCTCGCTGAGTTTTTGTTCAACACAGACAACGCCATGGTGCGAATCGACATGAGTGAATACCAGGAGAAGCACACCGTGAGCAGATTGGTGGGCGCCCCTCCGGGCTATGTGGGTTATGATGAAGGCGGGCAGCTTACCGAAGCCATTCGCCGACGTCCGTACAGTGTGGTTTTGCTCGATGAAATTGAAAAGGCACACCCCGATGTATTCAATATTTTGTTGCAGGTTCTTGACGATGGCAGACTCACTGATAACAAGGGCAGAACGGCCAATTTTAGGAATACCATTATCATCATGACGAGCAATTTGGGTTCTGATGTGATTCGCGAAAAGTTTGAACACATCGATTCTGGCGACCGCGATGCCATTGTGGCCAGTGCAAAAAGCGAGGTGTTTGAGTTGTTGAAACGCAGCATCCGTCCGGAATTCTTGAATAGGATTGACGAGGTGGTGATGTTTGAGCCTTTGGGACGTGATGAAATTCACAGAATTGTGGAATTGCAAATCGATATGATTGTGGACCGATTGAAAGACAATGGCATTGAACTCACCGTTACCCGCGATGCGGTGGATTGGCTGTCGCAATTGGGTTATGATCCACAATTTGGCGCCAGACCTTTGAAACGCGTTTTGCAAAAGCGAATTTTGGATGAGTTGAGCAAACAAATTTTGATGGGAAAGCTCTCGAACCAAGGCAAAGTCACCGTTGATTTGGCGGGCTCTGAATTGATTTTTGAGAGTTAATTTTACGATGTTGGGGCAATCCCAGCATTCTCCAGGAAAGTTTAACACTTTGGCAAACGATTTGCAAGGGTAACACGTCTTTGAACCACACAATGCGAGTTTTATTCAGAAAGTTACCCTTACAAATCTTGATACCCTTCTTTGTGGGATGCATGTTTACGTCTACCCAGGCACAAACCGCAGATTTCAACCCGAAACTCACAACAGAGGGCCTCAAACCAGATACCCTCTACCCCATTTCTCAGGTGGCCAAAGATCGCAGGTTTGTGTATCAGCTCATCACTCAGGAATACATCACCAACGAAAACGATTATTTCCTAGACGTTAAACTGGATACTTGCTATTTGATCTTCCAGGCGATGGAGGGCGAACGGGTTTTCAAAATGACCTATCACGCCGATGAGTTTGGTGCAAAGCCTTGGGCCAAAGCCAATGGATTACAATTGTTGCCATTCGAAATCAAATTCAACGATCGCGGTGCGGTGGAAGAATTGGTGAATTGGAAAGCCCACAGAGACGCTTTGATGAGTTCTTTGTCGATCCAGGTGCAGGCCAAAGTCATTACGGCCACAGAGTTTGATATCCAGCGAACGAAGTTGAACAGTGAAAAGATCATTCGCAGACTGGCGATGGAAGATATGATGTACCTGTTTGATTTGAGTGACGATACCATTCGGGAAGACGGGGAATACATCCGCATCAAACCCGTGAGATCACCTTTCAGCGGGGAGGACATTTACTTACAGGGGAATTTGATCACGGAAAGAATGCCTGGCACAAAAAACACGGTAAAATTTCACACCAAGAACGCTGCGGGGATTCACGAGAAGCCCATATTACTTGCCGAGTGCAATGAGTATGCTTTGGCCAACAGCGACGGCACACAGCCCATCACAGAGATTCAGCGCGTTGGATTGAACAACGAGGTGGATTATCAATACAATTTGTTACAGCGTGTGATGTCGAGAGTGATTTTCTCCGATGTTTTGGCAATCAATTTCCAATCGCGTGGCAACATCCGCACCTACTCTTTGTGGGACAGGAAATAAGAGAATAAAGGATTAAAGATTTGGTAAGTGCGCTAGACGTACTGGATGTGCAGTTCGCAACGGATTTATATGCGCACAAAAAAAGCCCCTCGTTTAGACGAGGGGCTTTTTTAATATTTCAAATTCAGGGGTAATTAACCGTTCATGATTTGATCGAATACAGCTTTGAAACCAGCTGGGTCGTTCATAGCCAAATCGGCGAGAACTTTGCGGTTGATTTCCAATTGGCTGTTGTTCAATTTGCCCATGAATTGGCTGTAACTAACACCGTTCAAACGACAGGCTGCATTGATACGCACGATCCACAATGAGCGGAATTCGCGTTTCTTTACACGACGGTCACGGTAGGCATAGGTTAAACCTTTTTCTACTGCGTTTTTGGCAACGGTCCAAACGTTTTTACGACGACCAAAGTAACCTTTGGCGAGTTTGAGGGTCTTTTTGCGGCGAGCTTTACTCGCAACGTGATTGACGGATCTTGGCATAGTATTTTAGTTTAATGGCTTGAGCGGCGATCTATTACA
>CANHGC010000189.1 GCA_947460045.1 Bacteroidota bacterium
GATGCGTCAGACTGAGCAGAAGCACGGATAACGTGTTCGTGATCCATGGCTACATCGCCAGCACCAGAAACGGTTTGCAAAGCATTTACTTTCTTTTCAGCAACGAAAACAGATACGTAATAGTCACCTGCTTCAGGAGCGAAAGCTTTCAATTTGTATTTGATGTTCAAAGTTTGACCGCTAGCAGTAGCGCTTGCAGCAACACCTACTTCGGTGGCAGCTTGGTTGGCAGTAACAGATGCGTTTTGGATATCTGTAGCTTTCACTGTGCTGGTACCCAACAAAGAGTTGTTCAACCAAAAAGAAGGGATTGAGTATTGGCCTTGAGCGTTGATGTTAGACACTGTGGTCAACAATTCAAAAGAGAAAGGAGCGATAAACAATGTATCATTGTTAGGCTTCATCCACAAAGGAACCAACTTAGAAGAGTTAGAAGAATGGTAATCTACAGCTACGATATCGTTGCTGTTGCTTGATGTAACCAATTTCTTGAACTCAGGCATGGCGTAAAGACCGCAAGGTCCGCACCAGGTTGCAGTGTGATAAACAACAAAAGAGCGTTGTTTGTTGGTTACGGTCAAGGAAGCGTTTGAGCCACCACCATCTGGTGAATCAGGCTTACAGCTCTGCATTATTCCTGCAAAACTTGCAGCAACAACAGCTAAAAGGAGTAATTTTTTCATATAATTTCGTTAGGTTTTTTTGTTAATAAGCGAATTAAGGCCTTTTTCTAGTGATTTCCAATTGTTAGTTGTTTGATTTTTGATAAAAACAGAAAGTAATGACCGCATTATTACCTTTGCAAACATGTCGGGACTCATCGCCAAGAACAGTTTTTGGGCTTCCATTGTAAATTACAGTGGGAGTTTGGTGGGGTTGTTTACCACATTTTATTTGTTTCCATTGGTCTATACCACCAGTGAAAATGGGGTGATTCGCTTGTTTATTGAGATGGGTGCTCTGTTGGCGGGCGTTGCGCAGTTGGGCACGGGGTATTCGATTTGGAAGTTTTTTCCGCGGTTTAAGAATGATTCAGGACACAATGGAATTGGGTTTTGGTTAATATTGATTCCAACCATTGGTTTTTTATTCGTCGCGTTGCTTTTGCTCGTTGGACAATCGTGGGTGGTTGCCTATTTGGGGAAGAATTCAGGTGATTTTCTGCCTTACTATCATTGGTTAATACCTTTCGTGTTTTTCTTCGTGTTCAATACGGTGTTTGAGATTTTCTCTGCATCGTTGGGCAAAATCATATTTGCTTCATTTCTGAGAGAGAATGTGGTGCGCATTCTTTTGGGATTGTTGGGCTGGCTATACTATATCGGTACGGTGGATTTTGGTCAGACCATGCATAGCATCTCTGCGGTATACGCGGTGGTGATGGTGTTGAATTTTTGGTTTGTTGTGAAGAGTACGAAGCTCTCGTTTAAGCCGGATATGGCTTTTGTTAACGGACAGGAGGGTTTGAAGCCAGAGTTTTATCGTTATACCGGTTATTTGTTTTTGACCTACGTGGCGATGCTTGTGTTACAGAGAATGGATTTCTTGATGGTCAGTTCGATGAAGGGCAGTTCGCAAACGGGTATTTATGCGATTGCGGTAAACATCGCTGTTTTGATAGAAATTCCCACCCGAAGTATTTTGCAAATTGCCAATCCGAAACTCTCTGAGGCCATTCACAATGGGGATCAAAAGGAAATCGAAAGGTTGTATCAGAAAACCAGTCTCAATCAATTTGTGTTGGGAGCGTTGGCGTTGTTGTTGGTATGGGTGAATATTGATTTGTTGTTTGCCTGGATGCCGAACGGACATTTATATGTGGCAGGAAAATGGGCGGTGTTTTACTTGGGGGTGGGCAAGTTGTGTGTGTTGCTGCAAGGAAATTCGGCTGCGATGCTCATTTTTTCGAAGCGATATTATTTGTCGTTGCTCATCAATGCAGTATCCATCGTTGTGGGGGTGTTGTTGAATCAGTATTTGATACCAATTATGGGTATTGAGGGCGCTGCGCTGGCCACCGGTGGTGTATGGTTGGCGTCGGGTGTGGTGATGGCCGTGTTGATTTATTCTGTTTACGGAATGCAGCCAATGACGAGGGGTGTAGCCATGAGCGTGGTACTGTTCGCGGTGGTGTTTTATATCAACTACCTGTGGAAGGTGAGCGAAAGCGAGCTGATTTGGATGTCGGGCCTGAAAACCTTGGTGCTTTTGGGTGGGTCGATGTTTTTGATCTTGCGTTATCGGATTAGCGAAGATGTTCACAGCATGGCGAAAAAGATGCTGGCACCGCTTGGGATTCGGTTAAAGGATTGATGCAAAGAAATCTTTGAGAGACTTTCTGGGAAATGCATCCACGTATCCGCCTTCAGTGATATTGATGATGTCTTTTTTGATTTTGTTGGCGTATCTCGCAGTTTCATCGTAGCCGGTATGCACTTTTACAAGGCTTTGGAATAACTCATGTAAACGAATTTTGCCCGTGGTGCCGTCTGCCTCCTGTTTTAGTAGAGGGTGCTTTTTGTTTTCATCGGCGTAAAAATGGGATTCAGTGCGGATGATTGTATTATCGGTGTCTACCTGGATGTTGATGTGAAAGTCATGGTCTACACCGGTGAGAAAAATCCGCTCAAATCCCGATTGCATGGCGTTGAAGATGCATGAATTCACAACATTTTCGCATTGTGGGCTGCCCCATCGCATCGAATACATCCAATTTCTGAAGAATTCATGGCCTCGAACAACGGTGTAGTTGTAGGTGACGAACTGGATATTGGGGTTGTTGATGTTGTTTACAATGTAGCAATTGCGGTAGAGTTGCGGCACATAAAAAACCATGGGCCAGTCTACTTTTTGTAATTCTTTCCAAGTGTCGTTGATCATCCGCTGTGTTTTTTCAAAATCGGGTTTGAACTGGGCGATGGGGTGCTGACTGGGGTCTTGGAAAACCTCTTTGGTGAACTCGAAAAAATACATATCGAGCATGAGGTAGTATTTCGGCTTGAGAAGGAAGAATTCGGGTTGACAGCTAAATTTATTTACGGCAAAGAATTCGATGCCGTGGTTGCGCATTTTTTGGATGCCGTGATGGTTGCATTGGTCGATAAATGCCCGAGCCGATGGGCCATTGGCAATCACAACAACATCTTTTTCGTGTGCTTTGAATTTTGGGAGAAACCATTTGCTTTTGATGGCTACTTTGGCCAACGTGAGCATTGATTGGATGGTTTGACTGATCATTTGGGATTTACAGGTTGAATTTTGCCAAAACGTTTGACATGACTCCGGCGCGGGTTAAGATTTCCTCTACGAATTCCCTGAATGCGCCTTCTCCGCCTGATTTTTTAGTAACGCAATGAACTAAAGCTTGAATATATTCAGGTGCATTGGCTGGGGCTGCGGAAAATCCAACGGCTTTCAATAGCTCAATGTCGCCCAAATCGTCGCCAATATATGCTACTTCGGAGAGTGAAATTTGAAGTTCTTCGCACAGAGTTTTGGCCACGGATAATTTATCGTTGATTCCCTGATACAAGTAATCCACCTTGAGTTTTTCAGCCCTTCTTTTCACAATTTCGGTGTCTTCCCCTGTGATGATCCCAACGGGTATTTGCAGTTGTTTGCAAAACAAGACGCCTGCGCTGTCAGTGGTGCTGAACTTCTTCCATTCATTGCCCGTTTGGTCATAGTACATGCCTGCATCAGTCCAAACACCGTCGATGTCGGTGAGTACCAATTTGGGGAGCATATTTTGAATCATTGATGGGTGATTAGGCGATGTGATTGGGGTAGATGATTTCGTTTTCTGGGATGGCGTTGGTGGCGATTTTTCCTACGATGAGGTTTTTTTCGTGCCATTTAAACCCATCGCCAGGAGAAAGGAGGTGGAGGTCTGATTCTTGGATGGTTTCACCGGCAGTGATATTCCTATTGGTGGCAATGGATCTTTCCAGTTTATGCTTGGCGCTCACGGTTGATTCGGCGATGAAAACGTCTTCGGTACCCATGGATCTTTCGATCAAACGGATGTCGCGAACCATTCGCTGTATGCCTTCCACGCCCAATGAACCGGCTTG
Organism: Bacteroidota bacterium; assembly: GCA_947460045.1. Classification (GTDB taxonomy): domain Bacteria; phylum Bacteroidota; class Bacteroidia; order NS11-12g; family UBA955; genus UBA955. The sequence continues at coordinate 4,074 of CANHGC010000189.1, forward strand.
GTCTGTGCCTTTCATTCTGCGATCGAGGGTGATGTGTTTTTCGATGATTTTTGCACCCATGGCCACGGCAGAAACTGGGGCACTGATGCCGATGGTATGATCTGAATAGCCAATCGCAAATTCAGTGTAATGCTTTTGCAAAGCATTTATTGATAAAAGGTTCGCATTTTCGGGCCGGGTGGGGTATTCCGAAACGCAATGCAAAATGGATATGTTGTTGTGATGTTTTGTGATGGTTGA
>CANHGC010000190.1 GCA_947460045.1 Bacteroidota bacterium
CAAGATTTAACCAATCAGATCATACCCAATTTGGTGAAAATGGGCACCGTTGATGGAGAAGGCAACATCGTACAGAGCACAGAATCGGTTGGAAATATGGCATTGACCATGAATAACTCCGATACCCCCGCCAAACAGGCCCTCATCATCCCGTACAGCATTGGAATCGTAAATACCTTTCATTCCAATAGTTTTACTTACGGATTTTTTGCCATTCGAAGTAAAAACCCTTCAGGACCCGCCACATGGCCCGCTTGGTGGCTTACAGGTAAAAACAACTGGCCACCTGAAATCGACATTTTTGAGATGTACGGTGGAAAAACTGGAAACGGCGTGCACACCCAAACCATGACGGTTCACACGGGCAAGGTAGAAACCCATACCAAAGAAATGATGATGAAAAAAATCCGATTATCCGCTGATACCGATACGGCTTTTCACATCTATGCATGCTTGTGGACCAAAAATCGCATCGAATTTTACACAGACAACGTGAGGGTAAAGTCCATCAAACTCAATCGCTGGATGTCGCAATTTTACCAAGAACCCATGTATCTCATCCTCAACAACGCGCTGGAAAACAAATACATACCACAACTCATCAGCAACGGAAATCAAACCTCTGATTTTCAAGTAGATTGGGTTCAAGTATATCAAGCGCCCAATTTGGCAAATTGAACCAAGCAGCATTTCATTCCCCAAGCAACAACAAAGATTCATCAACTTTTAACTTAAGACTCACAGCGATTCGGCTGCAAAACATACCTTTGCAAGCATGAAAGGGATTATCCTCGCCGGCGGTTCTGGCACCCGATTGCATCCATTGACCTTGGCGATGAGCAAACAACTCATGCCGGTTTACGACAAACCCATGATTTATTATCCGCTCTCTGTTTTAATGATGGCGGGCATCAACGAAATATTAATCATCAGCACACCCCACGATTTACCACATTTCCAAAAGTTATTGGGCGATGGCGCAAACTTGGGATGCAGATTTGAATATTGTGTTCAACCCTCTCCGGATGGATTGGCACAAGCCTTCATTTTGGGCAAAGATTTCATTGGCGATGATTCTGTGGCTCTGATTTTGGGCGATAACATCTTCTTCGGTTCCAAGTTCCAAGACACCTTGAAAAGCAGTATCGACCCCAATGGCGGGATCGTTTTTGCTTACCACGTAAGCGACCCAGAGCGATACGGTGTGGTAGAATTCGATGAGCACCTCAATGCCATCAGCATCGAAGAAAAACCCCTAGAACCCAAGAGCAATTATGCCGTACCTGGATTGTATTTCTATGACAATCAAGTGGTTGATATCGCTTGTAACCTAAAACCATCGCCCCGTGGCGAACTCGAAATCACCGATGTCAATCGCATTTATTTGGAGCGAAACGCTTTACAAGTAAGAATCATCGAGCGTGGAACCGCGTGGTTGGATACAGGAACTTTTACATCGCTCATGCAAGCCGGACAGTATGTTCAAGTGATCGAAGATCGCCAAGGACTTAAAATTGGCTGTATCGAAGAGATCGCATGGCGTCAAGGCTTCATAACATCAGACCAATTGCTGGCCATCGCTCAACCCTTGAAAAAGAGTGGTTACGGCGTGTATTTAGAGAAAATGGTAACGCAAAAGTTGTAACTCAACCGCGCTCCATTTAAACCGCCTCAATCAAGAAATACTGCTTTTTGCCTTTTTGGGCGATCAAGTATTTTCCATGCAACAAAATGGCATCCGTTACATTGCCTTCAATGTCGGTATACTTGTCTTTATTAAAAGCAAATCCATTGGCTTGCAACATCTTGCGTGCTTCTGACTTCGACGGGAAGATTTGGGTATTCACTGCCAACAGATCCAATACTTGAATGCCTTCGGTGAGCGCTGACTTAGACACTTCAAAGCGTTCCATGCCATCAGCCGCCGCAGACAATGTAGCCTCATCCAACGCTTTTAGATCTTCTGCCGAACCATTGCCAAAAAAGATTTGTGTTGCTTTCAAAGCCATCTCCAAATCCGCCTCTGAATGCACACGAACGGTCATTTCCGCGGCCAATTCCTTCTGCAGAATTCGCATATGTTCTTGCCCCGTATGCTCGGCAATTAACGCTTCTATTTGTTCGCGATTCTTCAAAGAATATATCTTAATGAATCGAACGGCGTCTTCATCGGCCACATTCAACCAAAATTGATAAAATTTATAGGGCGATGTTTTTGCTGGATCCAGCCACACATTACCACCTTCAGATTTGCCAAACTTGGTACCATCGGCTTTGGTAATCAGAGGCGCTGTAAGGGCATACCCTTCGCCTCCTGCCATTCTGCGTATCAACTCTGTACCTGTTGTGATATTTCCCCACTGATCGCTACCACCCATCTGCAATTTGCAGCCTTCATTCTTGTACAAATGCAGAAAATCGTAGCCTTGTACCAATTGATAACTAAACTCAGTAAAAGACAACCCTCCAGATTCCAATCGATTCTTTACACTGTCTTTACCCATCATGTAACTCACAGTGATGTGTTTTCCTACATCGCGAATGAAATCCAAAAACGACCAGTTCTTGAACCAATCATAATTATTGACCATTTTGGCTTTGTTGCCACCCTCACCAAATTCGATGAACTTTTCTAATTGTTTCTTTTGGCAACTGATGTTGTGTTCGATGGTTGCTACATCCAACAACTTGCGCTCATCGCTCTTTCCGCTCGGATCACCCACCATGCCTGTTGCTCCACCCACCAAAGCCATTGGGATGTGACCTGCGCGCTGAAAATGCATCAACTGCGTAATGGGCACAAGATTTCCAATGTGCAACGAATCTGCCGTAGGGTCAAAGCCCACGTATCCGGTCACCTGCTCTGTATTTAGCAATTCTTGGGTACCGGGCATCGCATCATGGAGCAAACCTCTCCAACGAAGCTCTTCAACGAAATCGAAATGGGGCTGAAACGACATAAGACAACAAAGTTACGGCAAAATTATTCGCCACGCTTGGCGATGGCATCAGAGATATATTGCTTTAGGGCCTCTGTTTGCTCATCTTCCATACTACTTGTTGCCAATGAAACCACTTGTGCAGTTTCCTTGAGCATAAAATTGATTTCGTATACCAAATAATCAATTCGCTGTAAATACTTCCAAGGAATCGACTTGAACTGGGAAAAGAAGTGAATTCTGAACGAAATTCCCGTTTCATCGGCTTGAATAAAGTAAGGACCGGTACGTTTTTTAAACAACCAAAAAACCAAAGGAATGGATACTGAAAGCCAAGCAAATCCACCCCACATGCCGAAGATGCCAAAGTGAAAGGCCCAACCCACAAAACACACCACACCCAATACAATCAAAGCGGGCAACTCTGCTTTTCTTTTGGGAATTTCAACGTAAAATTTTTCCATTACTCTTTGATCCATGTGCGATTTACACCACCTACAGATACTTGATATACCCCAGATGACAAATGTTGGGTATTCGCAACCCACACACCATTTTCCTCTCTCCAATCAAGTGAAACTAAAGCGCCTGTGATTTGCGTCATCATTGGCTTTGATCCAGATGCATGTGCCACATAAATGATATGAGAAGATGGATTGGGGTAAACTGTTAATTTTTGAATGTCGTTAGAAACAACTGAGGCACTATTTCCAGTAACCAAAATACTGAATTCTTTGATGGTATCTGGTTGTGCAACAGGGAAAAAGCCATTTAGTTTGGCATAAGCTGTAACGGCGAACTTCAAAGGAAACAAACCCGATTGTGTGGGCGTTCCATTCAATTTAATGCATCGAACAGCAGATGGCAAATAAATACACCTTGGTTCATAGCAAACGTATCCCATACCTGTTGGCAACCCAATTACTTTGGTCAGTTTCAATGAATCAATGGTGACCTTTTGCTTGCTACCACCTACTATGGCAGAGGTATCTTTAAACGACAGTATCATTACTGTTTGGTTGTAAGCCACACCTACGCTACCATCAGCCAATTTACTGGGATAAAAACCAGGTACTTTGATTGTGGTGTCGGGCGTGCACAATTGTGCGTTCGCATACAAACTAACAGAGAACAACAAAGAGAAAATAACTTTTTTCATGGATTATAAGCTTGTGTCAAAGATAATACGAAATCCGTCAATCACACCCCAACGGCATTGCTTGGATCACCTTTTAATTTAGTCCACAAATAGCCTTGAGCGAAAATGAGAAAAATCAATCCGCCAATCCCTTGAATGCGATAGCCACTGATGTCGCGACGCAAATCGAACGGCAGGGCCTCAAAAAAGATCACAGAACCCATCAAAATAGC
>CANHGC010000191.1 GCA_947460045.1 Bacteroidota bacterium
GGTGAGCAGCAGAACGGTTGCCAACGAAGGTGTGATGAGTTTGAACACAGATGGCTTGAGCAACGGAGTGTACTTGTTACAAGTGACTTCAGGCAGCAAGCAAGTGACCAAGAAGATCACAGTTCAGAAGTAATCTGGAGCTTTAATTTAAATCATAAAAAAGGGTCGCCAATTGGCGACCCTTTTTGTTTTGGTAAACTGAATTGAATATGATTGGTTTAACTCACATTGATAAACTCAACTGCAGGTGAGATATTCGTGCTTTAATAAACTGCAAATTTTATAACGTTCATCATGCGTATCGTTATATAGGGCTTCCAGTGTTTCGTATACATCGGTGATGCCAATTTTCTTGCACCATTCAAAGGGCCCCATAGGGTAATTTGTTCCCAGTTTCATGGCTTGGTCAATATCGTCCCGGTTGGCGGTACCTTCTTGTACCGTGTAGTAGGCTTCATTGATGATCATGCATACAACCCTTGGCGTGATTAGGCCAACTCTGCTTTCAACCACTTCGATTTGAGGATATCCAAGTTGTAGAGCGATGTTTTGTATTGTGTTTTGATCGATGCCTAAGGGGTTGGTGAATTCAAATGTATTGCGTTCGATAAAAGTGCACATCGAATTGAAGCCAATGATTTGATTTTTGTTATTGAGGGCGCCTGTCCAAGAGAGATTATGTTGATGAAACGCGCTTTCTATGTTGGATTTAACGGCCCCCAATATAAAAACAGTGCGGATGTTGGTTGAGTAAGAAATCATCCTTTCTGTATGGTTGTCGAAATCCAAATCGATGAATACATCATAATCTTCATGGGCTTTACTATCTTGCACCCATGAATATGAAACAGCGGGTGTTTGTTTGCTTTCCCAAGCGGCTTGTTTGGTTGGGCTTGCCAATATTCCTATTTTCATGCAATCACAAAATTACATCAAACAACATGCGAGAAATCATTTATTCTGAAAATGCGCCAAAACCAATTGGGCCATACAGTCAAGCAGTAAGAGTGGGAAACACATTTTACTTTTCAGGTCAGATAGGGTTAGACCCCAAAACGGGTGCTTTCGACAGTGAAACGGATGTGGAGATCCAATCGAAAAGGGTGATGAGCAATATTGGGGCATTGTTGGATGCTGCGGGTTTGGATTGGAATCACGTGGTGAAGTCTTCAATTTTTTTAAAAGACATGAATGATTTTCCCAAGGTGAATGCCATTTACGGTGGCTTTTTTCAGGAGGGGAATTACCCCGCGAGAGAAACTGTTCAGGTAAGCAGGTTGCCCAAGGATGCCTTGGTTGAAATCTCTGTGGTTTGCGTGAAGTAATTCCCCAATTACTTCGCTAATTACTCAGCCTAATATTTCATTATTTTATTGCTTAATCCAAGTTTGTACTTGGTGCTGTCCGTTCGCAAACTGCAAGCTCAGCTGGTAACAGCCATTAGAGACCCCTTCCGCATTGATTGAACTGCTAGACAGTTGATTGTTGTAAAGTGGAAGGCCTGTTTTAATCGCTCTGCCAGTGGTATCATACAATGTGAAGGCTACGCAAGGATTTTGTGAGTCCAGCGAAACTCTATCGCCTTGTGTGGGATTTGGGTAAATTTTAACCCAATTTTTTTGCTGAATTGCGACTTTCGAAATATTTTTCAATGGCGTAAAATCAACAATTTTATTTTCATCACCGGGGACATAACCTGCAATCCAGAAATAGACCAACATCATTTCGTCTTTGGTGCCTTCGCCGGCAGATATTGCCTCTGGCGGACTGTTGGGATTGTTTGGGTTTTGAGCCGTGTTGTCATAAAGCCCTTCGCCCCAAATTGTACTGCCCTTGACGAAAATAAGGGGCTGTCGCATGATGTACGTTCTTTGCCAATGGAAATCCCAATTGGGAATGCTCACGATGGGGGTAGTGTCCTTCCCATTTACGTTGAAAGCCTTGATGGTTTTACCGACCAAATGCATATGTGGCGCTACTGCAAATACGGTAACCGTGTTGTTCAACGGGAACTTAGAAATGAAGGTTTTGGTCTGGTCCGCTGGGATGTATAATGGACCGTTTTGAAGCGAGTTAGTATGATTAACCGCCGGTGCAATGATCATGTTTCTGAGTGTTTGTGTTGTTGTTTTTAACAATACCTTGGTGCTATCGAGTTCATTTTGGACATAACTTGGGTAATGTACCTGTAAGACGATATTGCCACCTTTCATCAACTTTGCACCCAATCCGTCAGGAAATTGATATGGTTCTTGGCCAGGTACGTAAATCCCAATGAGTTGGGATGTTGGGGATCCTGTACCACCAAAGGAGAGGTAGCCCGGTTTAGGATCGGCTTGGTCCTGTTTGGCGGGAATGCTGCTTGTGTCGTGAAAAACTAGGACGTGGTGTACCACTTTGGGGTTGCCAGGAACGACTTCAATCGCAGTCAAAAACTGGTCGGTGGTGAATCCTGTGGGAAGCACAAAGCAACGGTACTCGTCACTGCTCGTGTTTACGGTATAATTGGGCATTTTTAAACGCAAAGTAGGCTGGGTAATGGTCGTGCCCGTATTGGGTTTTGGTTCTTTGGGCGCTTTGCTGATGTCTCCTTCTGGAGTGTTGTTTTTCGCCCAGTTGCTAATTTGTTCGATTTCCTCGGTACTCAAGATGCGTTCGTGCGCGTATCGGCGATACTTTGGGTCTGCCGGCCACGGTGGCATTGTTCTTTTTTGTGTCGATGCTGCGATGCTACTGGCGTAGGCTTTGGCCTTATTGTAGCCAACCAATGAGAATGGGGCGATGCCTCCATCTATGTGACATTGGGTGCAATTGTTGTAAAGAATGGGGGCGATGTTTTCTGCCCAAGTGACAGTTTGTGCTTTTATCGTTGGGGCGCTGTAACTCGTTGCTAAAAGAGTAAGTATGGCGAAGCGAAAAGCATTGCTGAACTTGGTAGGGATATTTTTTGACATGGTTGTTGCTGTTTGAATTACAATATAGACGATAAAATGGCGAAAAGGTTTAATTTTGTGCAAAGCGCCAATATGGAAGAAAATCAAGAACAAGGGCCAGGTTTGGATATCGAACTTACCGAAGAAATTGCTGAGGGTATTTACAGCAACTTTGCGATTATCACACATTCTCAAACGGAGTTCATTGTGGATTTCGTGAGAATGATGCCGGGTATTCCAAAAGGCAAGGTGAAAAGTCGGATCATTCTGGCTCCGCAACACGCCAAACGTTTGGTGATGGCATTGGGCGATAATTTGGCGCGTTACGAAGATCACTTTGGAGAGATTTCTTTGGAAGAGGGTAACGGGATGCCTCCTCACGCGGTGCCTTTTGGCTTTGGTGGGCCAACGGGTCAGGCATAATCCACTGTTTAACAATTTGAATTAGAAAATTTTATGAATCAATCAATAAAAGAGAGATTGGAAGCTGCTTATGCCGCCCAGCTCAACAGGACTTATTATTCGGCTTGGCCAGAATCGCCCCGCGCATATGCTGAAGATGGCATGGCTCAAGGGCTTTCGGCTTTTCAATCTTTGCTAACCCAAAATTTCACCGAGTTGTACCAAGAGGGTAGCTTGGGTTGGATGGGTGAAGAGGTGAGTCCATATATGATGACCGGCTTGGGTATCCAGTATCCACAGTTTTCGGCGGATGCATTGATATCGAATGCGAAATCGGCGCAAAAGGTTTGGTCAAAGACCTCTGCGGATATTCGTGCTGCCGTACTATTGGATGCCTTGGATCGAGTGGCGTTGAGGTTTTTTGAGATTGCTTATGCCACGATGCATACCACAGGACAGAGCTTTATGATGAGTTTTCAGGCCAGCGGTCCGCATGCGAATGATAGAGCGTTAGAAGTTTTGTCGATGGCTTATCACGAATTGCAGCGATTCCCTAGCGATGTTACCTGGGTAAAGAATATGGGTAAGTTTGACCTTACGTTGCAAAAGAATTACAAAGCGATTGCGAAAGGTGTTGCGTTGGTTGTGGGTTGTTCTACTTTCCCCACGTGGAATACTGTTCCTGGGTTGTTTGGTAGTTTGATGACGGGCAACGCGAGTATTGTGAAGCCCCATCCCAAGAGTGTGATGCCTATCGCCATTGTGGTTGCGGAGTTGCAAAATGCGTTGGTTGCTGCTGGTTTGCCTGCCACGATTGTACAGTTGGGCGTGGATACTTTGGATCAGCCCATCACCAAGGCTTTGGCTGAAGATGTTGCTGTGAAATTGATTGATTATACAGGTGGTTCTGCTTTTGGTGAATACATTGAATCGCTTTCTGGTAAAACCGTGTTTACGGAAAA
>CANHGC010000192.1 GCA_947460045.1 Bacteroidota bacterium
GGCAAATGGGTATATTCATGCCAAACAAACCCAAATAACCACGAAAAAATCATCGCCGAAAAGAAACTGGGCATGGATATCCCGATGGCGGAAAAACCCACAATCAGATGATCCAATGCCTTCCCTTGCTGCATCGCAGCCACAATCCCCAACGGAATGCCAAACATCAATGCAATGAGCATGGCCGCCATCGCCAGAACCATCGTACCCATAAATGCTTGAAACAACATTCCACCCACAGGCTGTTTGCTCTGAAACGAGGTACGCAAATACGGGAGCTTCAACCACACTTGCCACTTGCCATGATTCAAGGCCAAGCCTGAGAGATATTTCAATTTTTGCGATGTAGAATCATACACCGAAAACAATGACAAATCGTTCACATAATAAATCGCTTGTTTGTGCATTGGTTGATCCAAGCCCAGTTCAGCCACAATGGCCTGTTTGGTTTTTGCATCGGCGCGCTGCGAAGTGAGCAATTCCTCCGCATTGGGCAAAGCCTGAAACAGCACAAAAATGAACAGCACCAGTCCCAACAACACGGCAAATAAGAATTTGGATTTCTTCCAAATAGACTTCATGATTTGATTTTACTTGAAAGTCGTTTGATGATTCCCACTTTTTCGCCCTTCGCTTTGCGATGCTCAATATCTAAATGCGCAACGGATGGCAGGTCTCTCCCACTCCATTTGCCGAGCACTTTGGCACCTTGGAAAAAATACAGCGTGGGGTTATAGCGAGCCATGGTCAGCAACATTTTCTGATCCGCAGAATAAAACTTCATATCCAAACTGTGTTGTTTGAGGAAAGACGCGGCGGGTTCTGCTGCAGCCGATGTTAGTCCATACACCCGAACACCTTTTTGTTTGGCCCAAAGGAGCACTTCTTTCCACTCTTGCATCCCACTCAAATCGGCTTGATCCAAGTAAGGCATCACCATCGCCAATTGAAAACCGGTGGCATTCAGGAAGGTATCCTTCATATCTGCCCCAGTTTGATCATCATTGATGGCAAAATCATGTATGGGCGATTTGTACCCTTCGATCACCAGCTTTCTTCTTTGCGATTTAAGGTCATCGTATTGATACCCGGCATCCATGTATTTGGAAAACTCACTGGTGGTGCATTGGATAGAATCAACGCCACCCTTTTGATTGGGCTTATATAAGACCCAGGTAATTTCTATGCTATCGGTTGCGCGCATGCCATCGGGCACTTCCGTCATCACCCTTTTGATATCGTTCCCCACTTTGTAAGGCAGAAAATCCCAAATGGGCAAGTACATATAACAGTATACACCAAACGATATCGTTAAAGCGCTCAACACAACCATCAACTTATGGCCAAACCCTTTTGAGAACCAAGGTACATTGTGTTTCTGTGCGATCAACATCACCCCCACCAAAACCAAAAGTACCAAATCTTTATAAAATGAATGCCATGGCTTCAATTTGAGAAAATCCCCAAAACAACCGCAGTCGGTGACTTTATTGAAATACGCGCTGTACCCAGTGAGGAAGGTAAAGAAAACGATCAAAATGGCCGTAATGGCAATCGTTAACCGAATATTCCAGCCAATCAACATCGCCAAGCCCAGTAAAACCTCCAGTGCACAAAAGAAAACGCTCAAATACAAACTGTAATCCTTGAACCATTTGAAAAAATCAAAGAGTACGCCGTTGGGTTTTGCGAACGCAGCTATGTCTAATACTTTACTTTCAGAAACGGAGATATCGGTCCAAGCAACGGTAGACGAGTCGCCGTCTGACATTCCGAGCATTGGCACTGGGAACAACAAATGTCCTCCTTGTTTGGGATCCACCGGCGATTTTATCGAAGGCAGTTCTTGTCCGGGTGTGAGTGCCACAAATTCAAAATGAATGGACTTAGCACCGACCATCTCCCACAGACCATCCACCGTCGTTTCCGCAACAGATGATCCACCCCAATAGCATCGCAAGTTGATCTTTCTCACCGTTGTTCCTGAATCGCCCTCTTCTTCTACTCCACGGGCCTCCAATACCATCTCTTTCTCCGTATCAAAACTGTAAAGCACGGTTTTTTGGTCGATCAGTTTCTTCCCCCCACCGTACACCACCAAACGCATCGAGTCTTGGGGCGTGGCCAAATCTTGGGCAAAAACATCAAAATACTCGTTCAATTTGATCCCAAAACCACTGGGATCGTTGAGTTTTACGATACCGGAAAACACAAACAAGGCCCCGGTCAAAAATCTGGCAATTAAGTATGGAATTCTCATGGGCGATTTTCGTTTTGGCAAGATACATCAACCGCTTTACGAATGCAAAATGCATCCTTCGATCGCTTTGATTTGTGCGATAAAATTCTAAATCGGCGACCCTTACAATCGAATCAACGCAAAAATGGCGTAGTTGATGATGTCTTGGTAATTGGCATCAGACCCTTCACTCACTTTTGTTTGACCGGCATTGTCTTCAATTTGCTTGATGCGCGCGATTTTTACCAAAATCATATCGGTAAAACTGCTAATTCGCATTTCCCTCCAAACCTCACTGTAATCTGTATTTTTCAGCAACATCAAATCCCTGGTTTTGGTAGCCCACTCATCGTAAACGCCCGCTATTTCTTGAATATTGCTGGGGTCTTTTTGCAAAGCGATATAATGCAATTGAATCAACGCAATCAAACTGTAATTCACAATGCCCATGAACTCACCACGAATGTCATCGCCCACTGCATTTTTCCCAGACTCTTCAATGTTCCGAATCCGCTGCGCCTTGATATAAATTTGGTCTGTTAAACTTGAAGGACGAAACAATCGCCAAGAGGTGCCATAATCCTCGTTTTTCTTCAAAAAAACCTCCCTACAGGCATGCAAAACTTCGTTGTATTCTTGTTTGGTTTGACTCATAAAAATGCGAAGATAATGGCTATATTGCAAATATGCAGTTGTTCCAAGACCTATACGTAAAACTCAATCAGCAACAACAAGATGCGGTGAATGCCGTTGAAGGCCCAGTGATGGTCATCGCCGGACCTGGCACGGGAAAAACCCAAATTTTGGCAACCCGCATCCTCAATATTCTTTCAAGCACCGACACGCAGCCACAGAATATCCTGTGTTTAACTTATACAGAAGCTGGCTCCACAGCGATGCAAAAACGCTTGAGTCAGTTCATGGGCGCAGACGCTTTCAAAATCCCCATTTTTACCTTCCACGGACTTTGCAATAAAATCATTCAAGACAACCCCGAAAAGTTTTCTCGTAGAGAACTCCGTGTGATGGACGAACTCGATAAAATCGATTTGATACAAGGCATCATCGAAGCATTGCCCGCGCAATCGCTATTGAAATCGTACCAGGAAGATGCGCAAGTATTGAGAAGGAACCTCTCCAAATTGTGGGATTTGATGCAATCGGAAGGCATCGATGCGAATCAAATTGCTGAATGGATTGCTTATGTGAGCGAACCCGAGAATTTCAAAATCGCTTTCCCAAATAGCATTTATAAAGTCAATCGCGGCGAGTTCAAAGCGGGCGATATCAAACCCAACGATTTCGACAAAAACACAAAGAACTGGGCCCGAGCCTTGGAGGCAGCCAATCTATTTCAGATCTATAAAGACACCAAACAGCAAAAAGGGCTCTACGAATTTGCCGATATGCTAGAATGGGTGGCCAATGCATTCGATTCTGATGAGGAATTGCTACTTGATAATCAAGAACAATTTCAATACATATTGGTGGATGAGTATCAAGACACCAGCGGTTTGCAGAATCGCATCCTTCACAAATTGATTTCCTACTGGGGCGATGAACCCAACTGCTTTGTTGTGGGAGACGATGACCAGAGCGTTTATGCGTTTCAAGGGGCAAAAGTTAGCAATATGCTTGATTTCGCAGATCGATACAAAAACGGGCTCAACACCATTGTGCTTACCCAAAATTATCGAAGCACGCAATCGATCTTGGACACGGCAAAATCGCTGATCGAAGCCAACCAACTTCGCCTCATCAACCAAATGGAAGGACTCAGCAAAGAGCTCATCGCCAGTGGCGACAACCAACATCACCCCGCCATAGAGCCCACCATTGATGCCTACACCAACGAATTCCATGAGGCCATTGGAGTGGGTGAAACCATCAAACAACTCATTGAAAGCGGCGAAACACCCCAGGAAATTGCGGTGCTTTACCCCATGAACAAACATGCAGCTACCCTGTCTGAAGCGTTTGATGTATTGAATGTCCCCTATGTCATTCACAGACCCACCGACATTCTCAA
>CANHGC010000193.1 GCA_947460045.1 Bacteroidota bacterium
AGAAGTTAAGCCCATCAGCGCAGATGATACTTGGGTAATACCTGGGAAAGTATGTCGCCGCCGACTTTATTATAAGACTCAAAACCCTGACCTCAACAGTCGGGGTTTTTTGTTTTATAGCTTTTTGGAATCTTCTGGATCTTCTGAATGCCTTCAATTAACACCACATCGCATCCATTTGTTCCTTTCTAGAGTGTTCAGGATCATGTCTAGAACCCAGGGGCTATACAAATAGAGGATCAAGTCAAATTTCTGGGGATGGTTATGATTATTTATGTTATCAAACCAGAATCTTGGGCGCAATGTTTTTAAATATGCGTACCTATAACGGAAGAAATTGAATCCTCTGCTGTTTAGAAAAATGATAATGATCATTCCCCTTTTTTATTGAATAAAAATAGGGTTGTTCTTTGGTTCTATTTGATACGTTCCAATCTCTTCACTTCATCCCACATCGCATCCATCTGTTCTAACGTAAGATCAGTTAGCGATAAACCCTTCAACTCTGCAATGCTCTCAATGGCCTTGAATCGTCTGATGAATTTATGGTTTGTCAATTCCAATGCGTCGTCTGGATTGATACCACTCAACCGCGCAAAATTAATCAACGCAAATAAGTAATCGCCAAATTCAGCTTCCTTGTCTGCCTGGTTGTCTGCCTCTTGAAATTCTAACCATTCTTCCTCCACTTTTTTGTAAGCATCCTCTGGATTGTTCCAGTCAAATCCAACCTGAGAAGCCTTTTCTTGCATCCGGTAGGCTTTTACTATCCCCGTTAATCCCTTGGGTACACCATCCAAAATACCATTCTTTTTGGTGCCCTTCTCCTTCAGTTTAATCTGTTCCCAATTTTGCTTCACCTTGTCAGAGTCATTGGCTTCCACATCGCCATAAATATGTGGGTGTCTTCGAATGAGTTTGCCAATCAAAGATTCAATCACATGCCCAACGTTGAATTCATTGGTTTCCGAAGCGATCTTACTATAAAATACAATATGAAGTAAAATATCACCGAGTTCTTTTTTGATCTCCTCATTGTCTTTTTGTAGGATTGCGTCTGACAATTCAAACGTTTCCTCGATGGTGAGGGTTCTGATCGTTTCCATAGTTTGTTCTTTGTCCCACGGACATTTTTCGCGCAATTCATCCATCACATCCAACAATTTGGAAAATTGGTCAAGTATTTCGGCTCTGTTCATTTTTTCTTCGTTTCGATTTTGTCAAGAGTTATTTCCTCCGGAATAATAGACTAAATCTGTAGGTTAATTCAATTTTAGTACGAGTGTTAATTCGTTGCTTAATGTGATCTGCCGTTCTGATTATGTTCGCTCTACAATAATTGTGTTAGTCATTACTAAGTTTACGATTTGCTTTCCAATATTAAATCCATAATGGCTAAAGCACACATCGCTTCAACAATGGGGACTGCTCTGGGCAACACGCATGGATCATGTCGGCCGGTGGCTGCAATGGTTACATTTTCTTCCAAATGGTTTACGGTATTTTGTTCCTTTCCAATGGTAGACGTGGGTTTGAATGCCACCTGAATGTTAATATCCTCCCCAGTACTCATCCCTCCGATGATTCCACCGCTGTGATTGGTTTTTGTTCCAACGCCATGGTTGTTGCTGTGCCATTCATCGTTGTGCTCCGAGCCTTTCATGGCAGCTGCCGCAAATCCATCGCCAAACGATATCCCTTTAACCGCGTTGATGTTCAATAAATACTCACCCAATACGGCTTGTAACTTACCAAACACAGGTTCACCAATTCCTTTAGGCATGCCCTCAATATGACATTGAATCACACCACCCAAACTGTCGTTTTCCGACTTTGCCAATTCTATCGCAGCGATCATGGACTGACTGGTTTCTTCATCCCAGCATCGTACCATACTCTTTTCTATTTCGATACGATTGGGCGTGCATTCAAGTTTTGGTGCAATGATGTTATAGATTTGATTCACCCAACCAGTGATTGTGATGCCCTGTTTCTCCAAATACTGTGTTGCCAATGACCCTGCCGCAACCCATCCAGCGGTAATTCGTGCACTGCTTCTACCACCGCCGCGATGATCTCGATGACCGTATTTGGCATCGTATAACAAATCTGCATGTCCAGGTCTATAAATGTTCTTTAGATCATCATAATCCTTAGACTTGGCATCGTTGTTTCGGATAATCATCGTGATGGGTGAACCCAGTGTTTTGCCTTCATAAATGCCCGACAAGATCTCAACCTCGTCGGTTTCATTGCGCGACGTGGTGATTTCACTTTGTCCGGGTCTGCGACGTGCCATGCACAATTGTAATGCATCAAAATCTATTTCAACATTCGCGGGGTATCCATCCACAACAACGCCCACAGCGGCACCATGGCTTTCGCCGAAGGAAGTGATGGTTAGATTCTTGCCGATGCTATTTCTGGCCATTTTGTTTTTTATTGCTGCTTTTTTGGATTACCAAGTGTGATCGATTTGAATTTTGGGCCCATGCTGCGTTCCAACGAAAATCAAACTGAAACGTCCACTCAATGTATCGTGGGTGGGAGCGTTTCTGTTTACTATGCTTGAAAAATCTCGTGAACCTAGATTTGGATTTGCCTGCTCCAGTTTATGCTTTTGGATGACTTCCCATCTTCCGATGACTTGTGCGATGTAGGCGGCTTCATTCACCCATCTGATTTCATCGCGATGAAAGGTCAGTTTTCCCATCGCCTCTTTGTTTGGATATCCTTTTTTATACGAATCCGTAATTTCTTGCCAGCTGGTTTTGATTTTTTTATTGGTGATGAAGCGCACGCTAGAATCTTTTACATAACCCTCCATGAATTGATCAATGTTCCCGGCATTCCAACCGCTGAGCTGGTCGTCTAAAACCAGATTGACATCGTCTAGCGAATAAGGGAATTCTTTTTGGGTAGATTCGAGTTTGGAGAGACTTTCTGCTGGATCAGATGCGCCACTTTGATAGCGATAAATGAATGATATCACGGTACAAACCATGGCCAACAAAGCGAGAATCCATGTTCTGCGGCTGCTTTTGCCTTTTTTTGCTGTATCTGTTTTCGTTGAATTGTCGATGGGATTTTGCGTGTTCATATCGCTATTTATTAACTTACTCAAAGGTACACTTCTTCAATTGCTCCCAAAACTGAGGGAAGGATTTTTCTACACACTCAGCGTCGGTAAAACTCAATGCTTCAATCCATGGCTTCAGTGCTGAAAACGCCATTGCAATGCGATGGTCTGATTGTGTGTTGATGTGGCACTGTGCGGGGAAGCATCGTTCCGAACAATTCAATACCCACTGGTCTTCAAATTCTTCACCTACTTGCGTTAAGGAGCATCCCAAAGCTTTGATATTGTCTTGCAGCGCCGCTATCCTGTCGCACTCTTTGTATCGCAGGTTATGAATACCACCGATTACCACCGATTTTCCCAAGATGCACCATCCAACCACCATGGCAGGAACCAAATCGGGGTTGTTTTTGAGGTTGATGCGAAGGGTGTCACTGCGCTGAAGAATTTCTTCATTTGTCAATTGCATCGTCATGGGTGACACAATGCCTTCGGTTACTCGTGGATTTCTAGAAATGAGAATCCCATTATCTGTTTTCTCACTGTTGATGCCAAGAAAAGTGCCCAAATTGTGCAATTCGGCATCGCCCTGAAAACTTTGCTCGTTTGTTGCCAATTCTGCCTCTCCAATGGGGTTGTCGCTATCCAATTCGCTGATGTTTCGTTTTGCATCGCCCGTGGAATTGCTCATCCTTAGCCCCAGCAGTTCAAAAGTTATATCGTTTGGCATGCCCAACAGGAGGGGATAGAAGAATGCGGCTGAACTCCAGTCAGACTCCAACAAATTTGAGTGGATGGTTTTGTTTGAATTGTGATACTCACCATGGATCGTAATACATCGATCAGTGTCTGAACTCACGTTGTTTGTCTCAATGCCGATGCGATTCAATAAATCAACGGTCATATCGATATACGCTTGGGAATGCGTGCCATCTACGATGGTGATCTTTTTGGTGCCGGGGAAGAGTGGGGCAATCAGCAGCAGCGCACTGGCATACTGGGAACTTACCGCTGCGCTGATCCGAACATCTGTCCATGCTTTGATCCCTTGGCGGATGAATATGGGTGTAAATCCAATTTGATCACAGTACTGAATATCGGCCCCCATGGCAGTTAATGCGCTCACCAATGGTTCGATGCTGCGGCTATTTAAGCTGGTGTTTCCGATGATTTTGCAAGGGCCTGTAA
>CANHGC010000194.1 GCA_947460045.1 Bacteroidota bacterium
GAACGAGCGGAACCATTATTGGTTGCCGGCGGTGGGTTGGAATCAATACGATCGCATGATGTTGGGATTGGTGCTGCACAACACGAGTTTGCCTGCGCCGAAGTTGAGGTATTCGTTGGTGCCGATGTATTCTTTTGGACGGAAGAATCTTTCGGGATTGGGCGATATCAGCTACAATCCCTTGGGTGGCAAGCGATACAAGAGTTTGCGGATTGGGGTGAGTGCGATGACGTTTCAATATGATGAAACCCAAACGGAAGGAATTTTTGCAAACAATCCTCGACATCCGAGTTTTTCCGTAATCAAACCCTATGTAATTATGGAATTGGGTAATCCCAATCGCAGAAATGGATTTTCGAATTTTATAGAAGTTACGGGGCTGTTTGATTGGCAAGAAGCAGTGACAGCAACGTTCCCGTGGTCTGAGCAAAGTGGTTTGCTAACAGTCAGTGGTGTGCGTTTGAATTATTTTGGGACCAAGCGCGGACCGGTATCGGTGTTTGAATACAAAACCAGTTTTGAGAGTGTGTCTCAGTTAGCGCAGTATACAAACTCAACTACTGGCAGGGTGCAGTTGGAGGCCAAGTACACCTGGAATTACATCGCTGAGAAAAAGAAGGCCAGAAGCATTGAATTGCGCGGTTATTGGGGTAAAGTGGGTATGTTAAGCGATGGTAGAAATGATGATCGACGGGCTCACACTGAGAACATGTATTTGATGTTGAGCGGGGCCTCAGGTCAACAGGATGTCTTTTACGATGAGTATTTCAGGGGGCGGAATTCGGCACCTACGTTTGCAAACAATTCTTGGATGGGCCAATATGATTTTACCACCAACGGACAGCAGCGTATGAATAATATGGGTGGTATGGGTACGGCAACTTTTATGGGTAGTAGGAGTAGTTTGACAGCCATTAATTTTTCTATGAGTTTGCCCAAAGTGCCGGCAATGATTCGGGTTTTCGCAGATTATGCGAGTATGCCCAATCCAGTTCTTTTCTCCGTACCTGAATCATTGCCATTGCCAACCAAGTTTTTTGATGCAGGCCTGATGATCCGCACCGGATTTTTGCAGGTGAGTGTGCCGTTGTTCATGAACAATGATTTGCAGAAGACCTTGGGTGGTATTGAAGAAGTAGGCGGACCGGGCGGCGTGAAACAATATGTTTTGCCCACCTACAAGCAACAGTTGCAGCGCGGGATTCGCTTTAGTTTGAATATTTCGCTAAACTCCGGTTTGTTTTTGCGCAAATCGCTACTTAGTGCAATTTGAAGGGTTCAAAAACATTGAGGTTTATCTACCCACTTCGGGAATGCCAATCAGCGGGGTTTTACCATCGGTGATGATGACCTTGGTATTGGCACTTTGAGACAGCAACTTGAAGGCTTCGATTTGGTTGTTTTTGAGAACATCCGGTGTGAGCGTTTTGGTCAACAATTCATTGGCTTTGGCTTTTGCTTCAGCTTCTAGTTTGATGGCGATGGCTTGTCCTTCAGCGTTCAATTTAGCCACTTCTGCTTGGGCTTGTGCACCGATGATGGCGGCCTGTTTGTCACCTTCTGCGGCGATGGCCTTTCTTTCAGCTTCAAGTTTTTCGCGTTGTTTGGTGAATTCCATGCGCTGTGCTTCTTGTTCTGCGCGCAATTTTTCTTCAATGGCTGCCGATAGGCCTTGTGGCAGAGAAATGGATTTCAAAAGAACATTCTCAACGATGAATCCTTTTGGGCCAAGAATTTCCATCATGGTATCGCGGATATTGCGTTCAATCAATGCCCTTTCACCGCTGTGCATGTCTTTGGCGTAGAATTTTGATGTAACATCGGCTGCTGCGGAGCGAAACACTGGAAGGATAATGACTTCGGCGTAGTCCATGCCGATGTTTCTTATTACATCCGGGGCGGATTTCTTTTCGATGCGATATAGGATGGAGATTTCGGATTGAATGGTGAGGCCTTCTCTGCTGGGTAATGGCAGTTTAACAGCTAGGTTTACCGTTTTTAGTGGTACGATCAATACACGGCTCAAGAAGGGGTTGAATACCCTGATTCCAGGCTCGTAAGATTGGTTGCTGAGTTTTCCCAATCGTCTTTTTACCCCAGTTTCACCTGGTTTGATAATGGTGCAAGCGGATAAAAGAACCATACAGGTTGTGATGGATGCGAAAAGTCTGACGTACGTATTTTTCATTTTGTTTCGGTATTACAAAAATATCGAACATACCCATGGAGTGAAGGTGCGCTGTCATTGAAAAGATGCATAAGTGCCACAACACCTTTGAGCGATGTATTTGGTAAATTGCTGTGTTATTCAAATATGCAATCAATCAAAGGGTACAGTTTTCGGCGTGCAGTTCTATTCGCAATTATTTCGTTGGGGATTGGTGTACCTGGCGTTGTTAAATCACAATCTCCGGAATTGTCTGTAGATAAAGTATTACTCAATAACATCTCGGCGCCTTGGGGGTTTACGTTTATGAATGCCAATGAGGTGTTGTTTACAGAAAAACGGGGCAAGGTATTTCGATACAAAATATCCACTGATTCGTTGATTGAAATTACGGGTGTGCCGGTGGTGTCTCAAAATGGGCAAGGTGGTTTGTTGGATATCGCACTGCATCCAAATTTTGCTGTAAATCGGTGGGTGTATTTAACCTATGCGGTAAGTGCAACTGGCGGACAAACAACGGCTTTGGGTAGGGGGGAGCTTATCGGATCGAAACTAGAAAACTTCAAAGAGATATTTAGGGCGTTGCCCATTCGCAATTCAGGCGTGCATTTTGGTAGCAGAATTGTATTTGATGGTGATGGATATTTGTATATGTCGGTGGGAGATCGCGGTGCACCTGAGAATGCCCAGAACAAAAACAATCACTTGGGGAAAGTGCTGCGATTCAATGATGATGGAAGTGTGCCCAAAAGCAATCCTTTGGTTGATACGCCAAACACGAAGCCGGAGATTTATTGTTGGGGAAATCGCAACATTCAGGGTATGGCTATGAACCCAAATACGGGGAAGATTTATGCCCATGAACACGGTCCGAGAGGTGGAGATGAACTCAATTTGATCAAGCCCAATACCAATTACGGTTGGCCCGAAGTGACATTTGGTATCAATTATGATGGTACCCCAATTACACCTGATACTACCTTGCCCGGTATGCAATTGCCATTGACTTATTGGGTGCCATCGATTGCGCCAAGTGGAATGACGTTTGTGAAAAATGGTCAGCTCGACAATGAATTTGATGTTTTAATTGGTGCACTTGCGGGTACACATATCCATTGGTTGAGGATGAAGGATAACAAGAAAACATTTGGGGATAGAAGTTTAAGTGGGTATGCGCGGTTTAGAGATGTTCGACAGGCGCCGGATGGTAGGATTTACGCCATGACAGAGTCGCCCAATCGATTTGTGTTGCTCAAAACGAACATTCCGATCACCAACTCAAACGAGAATTTGGTGAAGGGTGCAAATCAAGATGTTTTCCAAGTGTATCCCAATCCGGGCTTGGATGGTTTTTATGTTTCTGCCAAAACGGCGATTCAGCAACGTGTGAAGATTGGGGTTTACGATTCTCGATCTGTATTGTTGAAGGAGTTTTTACCGGATTTTCACGAATTGGAAAATGGGCGTTTTTGGGTTGATCTTCGGACTTTCCCGGTGGGCGTTTATGCGGTGGAAATTGACAATGGGGTATCGAAAAGTTGTTATCGTTGGGTGAAGTTGTGAGTGATATTGAGGCTTCGGGGGTTACAGCCACTTTTTCCTTCGGAACCACACATAAATGAAAATCACAATGCCCAACATCAATGCCCAAACACCAGGGTATCCCCATGGATTATCTAATTCTGGCATGTACTTGAAATTCATCCCATATACCCCAACCAAAAACGTCAAGGGTAAAAAGAAGGCCGAAAACACGGTGAGTACTTTCATGACTTCGTTTGTTTTTTGGGAAGAGACGGACAAATACACGGTAAGGAGGTTGTTTACATCGTCTGTTAATTGATCAAAATACAACTCCACCTTGTTGTGTAAGTCAAACGCATCTTGCAGATCTGCGGGGGCTTTGTGATGTCCTTGTAACCCTGTTAAAACCTCGCGGGTGAGCAATAGGAGTTTCCGACCGATGTTGCTTTGTCGCTTCAAGAAATACAATTCTTGCAACGTATTGATCTTTCTTGTTTTTATGAAAATGGTGTCCTCGATGTGGTCTATTTGTTCGTTGAGGGTGAGTGTGAA
>CANHGC010000195.1 GCA_947460045.1 Bacteroidota bacterium
ACCTCGAAAATTTGGTGGATTATGCGGTTGAGTATTACAAGCGTTTGTTGAAGAAGTACGGTGTTGGCAAAGAGCGCAAAACGGAAATCCGCGCTTTCGACACCATTGAGGCGAATGTGGTTGCGGTGGCGAATGTGAAGTTGTACGCCAACTTGAAAGAGGGTTTCGTGGGAACGGCCCTGAAAAAAGAGGAGTTTATTTGTGATTGTTCAGACATTGACGATGTGATTGCGTTTAGGGCAGACGGGAAGTACAGCATCGCCAAGGTAACGGATAAATATTTTTACGGTAAGGATTTGATTCACATCGAAATATGGCGTAAAAACGACGAGCGAACCACTTACAACGTGGTGTATTGGGATGGAGAGGCCAAAAAAGTGATGGCCAAGCGTTTCAATGCTACGGGGTTGATTCGCGAGAAGGAGTATGTGTTTTCGAGCGATCACGCCAAATCGAACATATTGTATTTTTCTGCCAATCCCAATGGGGAGGCGGAGCGAGTGACATTGCATTTGAGTGCGATGGCCAATGCGCGGATTAAGAGCATCGAATATGATTTCTCGAAGTTGGCGATCAAAGGCAAGAGTGCTCGAGGCAATCAGATCACGAAATATCCCATCAAGCGGGTTGATTTGAAGGAAAAGGGAGGCTCTACGTTGGGTGGTGTGAAGATTTGGTGGGATGATATGACGGGTCGTTTGAATGGCGATGCCAAAGGTCAGTTTTTGGGCGAGTTTGAGGGTGACGACAAGGTGTTGGTGATTTACAAGGATGGTCATTACGAGCTATCGAATTACGAATTGATCAATCGCTTTGAGCCCGATACGGTCTATTTTATACAGAAGTATTACGATGCCCAGGTGATTCAGGTGGTGTATTTGGAGGGAAAATCGAAGTTGCAATATGTGAAGCGGTTCTTGATTGAGACATTGACGATGGGCAAGAAGTTCTCGTTCATTGGCGAGGAGAAGGGCGCTGAATTGTTGGTGGCTACTACATCGTCTATGGCGGAGGTTGAGTTAACTACGGAGAAGAAGAGCGGTGAGAAGGTTGTGGAGGTGTTGATTTTGGATGAGTTCATGGATGTGAAGGGATGGAAGGTGTTGGGGAATCGTTTGAGTCAGGACAAGGTGAAGAAGTTGGTTTTGAAGAGCGCAAAGGTGGGTGAGGCGCCGGTGGTTGAGGCCAAGACCATCGCATCGGAGTATATTGATATGGATGGCGGTGACGAGGATATGGGTGATTCGGGGGATGAGGGCGATGAAGGTACTTCGGACCAGGGCGGTGGAACGGTAATTTTGGGCGGTGATGGGTCACCTCAATTGAATTTGTTATGAGTCAGAGAATTTGTCCTTCCGGTTGGAAAGACTACGAATTGATCGATGCGGGTGGCTTTGAGAAGTTGGAGCGATTTGGCGCGTGGATTTTGCGCAGGCCGGAGCCGCAGGCGATTTGGGATAAGAGTTTGAGTGAGAAGGAGTGGCAGAAGTTGGCCCATGCGAGTTTTGTGAAGGCGGTGGGCGCGGACGCGGAGAAGGGGCAGTGGTATTTGAAGCCCAATATGGCGGACCGATGGTGGATACAATACAATCAGGGTGGTTTGAATTTGAAGTTTCGATTGGGATTGACCTCGTTCAAGCATGTGGGGTTGTTTCCGGAGCAGGCGGCGAATTGGGATTGGATCTATGAGAAGGTGAAGGGTTTGGAGGTTGGAGAGAAGCCGAGGGTATTGAATTTGTTTGCTTATACGGGTGGGGCATCTTTGGCGGCTTGTGCTGCTGGTGCGGATGTAACGCATGTGGATAGCGTGAAGCAGGTGGTATCGTGGAGCAGGGAGAATATGGAGGAGAGTGGATTGAATGGGATTCGATGGGTGGTAGAGGATGCGTTCAAGTTTGTTCAGCGGGAGGTTCGCAGGGGCAAGACGTATCATGGAATACTGCTCGATCCCCCGGCCTACGGCCGGGGCCCAGATGGAGAAAAATGGCTGCTCGAAAAGCAACTCAATGAATTGATGCAAATGTGTGGTCAGATATTAGAACCCTCGGGCTTCATGTTGCTCAATTTGTATAGTATGGGATTCAGTGCCATGGTGGCTGAAAATTTGGTGAGAAAACACGTAAAAACATTGGGTGTTCAATCCATGAATAGCGGCGAATTGTATTTGCGCGATCAGTCTGGTAACGCACTGCCTTTGGGTACTTTCGTTCGTTTGTAACGGGGGTGTTGGTTTCATTTTCTGGTAAAATCGTCGAAACTTTGGGGTCTTTGAGCGAAAGCCATCGCCCCGGTAAATAAGCCGTGATTCTTGGTGTATTTTTGCTACAATGAGTACGGTTATTGAAGCCATCGACGTCTGTAAGACCTTCGGCGAACAACGCGTTTCCAAAAACATTTCCTTGTCGGTGAGAGAAGGCAGCATTTACGGGCTCTTGGGTCCGAACGGCGCCGGAAAAACTACGCTCATCCGCATGTTATCGACCATCACGCAACCCGATTCTGGGGTGATACGTTTTCGGGGCGATGCGTTGAAGGAGGTTCACGCGCATCAAATGGGTTATATGCCCGAAGAGCGGGGATTGTATAAGAAGATGACGGTGGCGGAGCAGCTGTTGTTTTTTGCAGAGCTGCGGGGTTTGAGTAATCGCGATGCGAAGGCGGCCGTGAAACATTGGTTGCAGCGCTTGGATATGATGGATTGGGCGCGCAAAAAGGTGGAAGAGATAAGCAAAGGCATGGCGCAAAAAGTGCAATTCGTTTCTTGTGTGTTGCACAATCCCAAACTGTTGATTTTGGATGAACCTTTCAGTGGGTTTGATCCGGTGAATGCTGATTTGATCAAGGATTTGATTTTGGAGTTGAAGCGCGGTGGGACGAGTGTGATATTTTCTACGCATCGGATGGACAATGTAGAGAGTTTGTGTGACCATTTGGCGATCATTCACAAGGGGGAGAAGGTGTTGGATGGCAGTGTGAGCGAGATTCGCAGAAACCATTTTACGGGGATGTACGATGTGGGCTATCACGAGGAAGTGGTGTGGGATTTGGGTGAAGCGGCGCCTTTGTCGATGGAGAAAAACAGCGATGGCAAGGTGGTGTATCGCTTTCAAACGTCGGAGGTGTTTACGCCTGAACATTTGTTGAGTGCTGCGATGTTGAAGGGGAAGTTGGTGCATTATACCGAGCACATACCGAGCATCCATGAGATTTTTGTAGATACTGTTTCTAAAGGGGGTGCGCCCATCGCTTTGTAAAATTATTTGAACCAACATGAAAAACATTTTTGTCATTTTTAAACGCGAATATTTAACCCGTGTAAAGAATAAGACCTTCATTTTGATGACGTTTTTGGCGCCATTGCTGATGGTGGGGTTTTACGCGGCAACCATTTATATTGCTACGGAAACGGGCGACGACAATCGCACCAAAACGGTGTATTTAACCGATTACAATCCTTCGTTGATGTTGAGCAACAATCCCCCGGCGAATTACGTGTTTTTGCCTGCGCCGAGCAATGAGGATTCGGCCATTGCCGATGTAAAGAGCGGGGTGGTTTTTGGCTGGTTGAAGGTGGAGGATAGGGACGTTCGAGTGATCGATTCTGCTACGTATTATACAGCTGAAACGCCTTCTTTGGTGGAGATGGAGGGGCTGAAGTCTTGGATTGAGGGCAAAGCGAACAAGCATCAATTTGCGAAGTTGGGATTGCGTGAGTCGCAGATTGATAGTGCGCAATCGAGTTGCGATATTTTGACCAAGGAGGTGAGCAACAGCGGCGATGTGCAGGAGAGTTCTAGCGCACTGAAGAGCGGGATAGGGTTTGCGTTGGCGTTTATGATTTACATTTTCATTTTTGTGTATGGTTCGATGGTGATGCGATCGGCGATGGAGGAGAAGACCAACCGAATTGTGGAGGTGATTGTGAGTTCGGTGAAGCCGTTTCATTTGATGATGGGCAAGATTTTGGGCGTTGCGGCGGTGGGGTTAACCCAGTTTGTGGCGTGGATTGTGTTGGCGGTGGGCTTGGTTTTTGGGATCAGTGCGTTGTTCTTGAATTCGGGCAATGGGATGAGTACCCAAGAGGCGGTGCAAAAGGGGATTGAGGCACGCACGGGGATGGCCACGGTGGGGGTGATGGGGGGCGATGGTGCTCAGGTTGCGGAGTCGGGGTCTGGCGTGGCCAGGGATTTGGCGGCGGAGTTTACGGAGCCTTTGAGCAATTTGCCTTA
>CANHGC010000196.1 GCA_947460045.1 Bacteroidota bacterium
ATTTTTGGTTACAACAACGATGGTTTGGTTCGATGGGCGGGTACGTTTGGCGAATTGGAGTACAGCAAGAATCGCACAACGGCGTTTGTGAATGCGAGTTTTTCGAATACTTGGTTGCAACGGATCGATTATTTCAAATTGAATCTAGACAGTCAGTACGGACAAAAAACGGCGTGGGTACAGCGCAAAGGATATACTTTGAAAACGGGTGTGAACCACAACGTGAATCGCAAATTGAATATGTTTGGCAACGTGGGTTATTTGAACCGACCTACGCGGTTTAGCAACGTGTTCGACAACCGAAATGTGCAGGTGAAGGACATTCGTAACGAGCGGGTGATGGCGGTGGAAGGTGGATCGGGCTACAAATCGAAGCGCTTGGCTTTGAATCTGAATGCTTACTACACGCTGTGGATGAATAAACCGGTGGATTTCCTATCAACTTTTACTGATTTGGATGGCAACAACTATAGCTTTAACATCAACGGATTGGGGGCTAGGCACATGGGTGCTGAGTTGCAGGCATCGTTCAAAGCGGGCGATGGCATCACGTTGGAGGGCAGTTTGAGCATGGGCGATTGGATCTGGAACTCTGGGTCTGAGGTGATTGTGAGAAATGACTTGGGCGATAGCATTGCCAAGGTTGATTTCGATGCAAAGGGCGTTCACGTGGGCGATGCGGCGCAGCAGCAAGTGGCTATTTTGATGCGATGGGAGCCAACATATTTGAAGGGGGCTTATTTCACCGCGCAGTACATTCGCTTTTCGAAGCATTACGCCGATTTTGATCCCACTGCATTGACCGGAAAATACAAAAGCCAGGAATCGTTTGAATTGCCCAGTTATTGGTATATGAATTTGACGGGGGGTTACAAATGGACGGTAAAGGGCGGCATGAAAGTGCAGATTTATGGCATGGTGAACAACGTAACGAACAACGTGTATATCAGCGATGGTCAGCACCGAAATGTGGATGGCAATCCCATCAATACGTT
The DNA here is from genome assembly GCA_947460045.1 of Bacteroidota bacterium. Lineage (GTDB taxonomy): Bacteria > Bacteroidota > Bacteroidia > NS11-12g > UBA955 > UBA955. The sequence continues at coordinate 996 of CANHGC010000196.1, forward strand.
TAACCCCAAGAATTTGGAAGTGTTTGTATCGCCGGGTTTGAGATTTACAACGGGCATTCGTATTACTTATTGATTTCGAACAGAAATTCATCGAAAAGAAGAAAAAAACAACCATGAAATTGAATAAAATTTACAGTTTTGCCTTGGCCATTTTGGCGGGTATTAACATGTTGGGTGCGCAGGCCACCTTGCCGGCATTTTGGAATTGCAACGATCCAGCGGGCGCGCCAACAGGCTTTACCTTGAATCAGGGTACTTCGGGCACGTTCGTATATACTTCAGCGAGTTTGGTGAAGAGTACACCAGCGGCGATTCGTTTGGATGTTACTGGCGAATGGATCAAAATCAACTGGACCGGCAATGCAGATACGCTGTGGTTTTATGCTTCGGGAACGGGTGCATCTGGCGTGACGGCTTGGAAAGGCACTTTCGACGTAGAGGTGAGCGCGGATGGAAGCACATGGACATCGGTGAAGAAATACGTGGATACCGACATGCCCATGGGCACCAAGCAATTGTTTGTTCAAGTGGGCAGTACCGCTCGCTTCGCTCGCTTGATTTTCACATCGAAAACATCGGGGTATAATTTGGCCATCGACGACATCGAAGTACGTCCGGGCAAAGGCGGTGCAAAACCCGAAATCAAAGTAGACTACAGCGGAAAAACCTTGCAAAGTGGCAACGAAATCCGCGTGGGCAATGCCAATTCTTTCGATTTGGCCATCAAAAACAACAGCACCGTGGCTGATTTACAGGTGACAGGTTTTCAGAAGACTGGTACCCATGCCGCTGATTTTTCCAGCACACAAACCTTCCCCGTAACCGTAAAGGCCGGTGAATCAACCACCCTCACCATCGACGTAAATCAGGCAGCAACCACAGGTTCGTTGAAAGCCACTTTGGGCATTCTGAGCAATGATAGTCAGCAATTGCCCTTCAACGTAAACGTATACGCCATCCGTGGAACCGTGGCCACCGAGCCCACCGCCGCACCAGGAGCTCTCAATTTGGTGAGCAATTTGGCGTGGAAATCGGTGTTGGGTATCACTGCCTCTTCGGCCGATGCCTACTTGGTTTTGTTGAGCACATCGCCCATTACCGCCACACCCGCAGACGGTGTGAGTTACCAGCGTGGCGAATACCTCAACGGAGCCCGCATCATGCATTCGGGCGCCTTGGCTGATGTGAACTTCGACAACATTTGGGGTGCTACAAAATATTACGTGAAAGCCTTTGCGTATAACGGTTACAGCAGTTACGTGAATTACTACACCGCCTCGGCGAGTACTTTGGAATATACCACGCCCGGCCTCAATCCAGGCAGCTATTACGGTACTTTGGGCTCTTCGGATACCCTGTTGGTGCCCAAATTGCGCGGACTCGTTCGTCCACACTTCCAAGTGTATTACAGCAACTTCGGCGCAACCATGGCATCCAATTTTGATGCGCGTGACACCACCGATGGCAAAAAGGTGATCAACTGTTTCTATACCGGTTTCCCGTATGTGTTTACCCCGCCGTTTTTCTTCGATGTGGCCGATCAGAATTATTTGAGTCGCGAACACTCTTACCCCTACTCTTGGATGGGTGAGGCCAGTCAAGACAGTGCCAACTACAGCGATTTGTATTTGTTGTATTTGGTGCACCAAAACAAAGGCAACGCCGTGCGCAGCAATTATCCCATGAACAATTTGAAGACCGTGACCATGAATTTCTATGGCGGAAAATTTGGTACCGATTCAAGCGGTGGATTTGCTTACGAACCCCGCGATTTCGCCAAAGGTGCGTTGAGTCGTTCCAATTTTTATATCTGTGCAACCTACAACCGCACGGGTGCTCCCTTCACCATTCCTACAGCCAATGAGTTTTTGGGGATGAACCAAGACCAGAACGTATTGAAGCGTTGGCATAAGCAGTTTCCTCCGAACGGTTGGGAAATTGCCCGACATGAATACATTGCTTCGGTACAAAAGAACCGTAACCCCTTCGTGGACTACCCTGATTGGGCTTGTTTTATCGACTTTTCAAGCATGAAATACGCCAAAGGTGGTTCGGCTTGTGGCGGTCCAACGATTGCTGTAAAACCGCTGACTGTGGTGAACGCAAAAGTATACCCCAATCCAAGTTCGGATGTGATGCACATTGATTTGTCTGGTTTCAACGGCAGCGATGTAAAAGTGACTGTGGTGGATTTCTTTGAGCGCACAGTGTTCGAAGGCAAGAGCAACGGCAATGGCATGGATTTGAATGTTAAGGGATGGTCGGCCGGACAGTATTTGGTGTTGATACACGGCGCTACCCAGCAGGCGGTGACCACAGTGATGGTGAATTGATGAATTTCGAGAGCGCAGAGATATTGGATTTGATAGATCGCTGCTTGGCCGAGGACATCGGTAGTGGCGATCACAGCAGTATGGCTTCGATTCCGGAGGGTACGATGGGTGAATCTCGTTTGTTGTTGAAACAAGACGGGGTTGTGGCCGGGTTGGCTCTGGGCGAAGTGATTTTGCGTAGGCTGGATCCCAACATTGAGTGGGTTTCTATGGCCAGCGATGGTTCATATTTATTGGCCGGAACCCAGCTTGCTGCGGTGAAAGGCCGGGTGCATGCATTGTTGGCCGGAGAGCGTTTGATGTTGAATTTCATGCAGCGATTATCGGGCGTGGCCACACAAGCCTATCAGGCGGTGAAGTTGGTGGAAGGCACGAAAACCACCATTTTGGATACCCGTAAAACCACGCCAGGTCTCAGGGCTTTGGAGAAGTGGGCGGTAACGATGGGTGGGGCACAAAACCACCGCATTGGCTTGTACGATATGGTGATGTTGAAAGACAATCACAATGATTCGGCCGGTGGCATTACGGCGGCGGTGAATCGCACCAAGGAATATTTGGCATCGAAGGGATTGACGTTGGGCATCGAAGTAGAAACCCGCAACATGGATGAAGTGATGGAAGTGATGGCGTTGGGCGGTGTTCAGCGGGTGATGCTCGATAATTTTACGCCTGAGCAGTGCATGGTGGCGGTGAAGGAAATCGCTGGTCGTTGCGAAACCGAGGCCTCAGGGGGTATCCATTTGGGCAATTTGCGGTCCTATGCTGAGACTGGGGTTGATTTCATCTCTTTGGGATCGCTCACCCACAGTGTGATGTCGTTGGATATCAGTTTTAAAACGAAAGTAGTATCATGAAGAAAATATCAAATATTTTGTTTGCCTCAGGGCTGATGATG
>CANHGC010000197.1 GCA_947460045.1 Bacteroidota bacterium
ACAATTGGCCTAAAAATTGGCCAATACAACCCAGAATTGCCCCTCACCATAGACCCCATACTGGTTTTTAGTACCTACAGCGGTTCTCAAGGTGATAATTTTGGATTTACAGCAACCTATGACACCAGCGGTTGTCTCTATGCCGGCGGTATTGTAGACGCCAATTCCCGCAAATACCCAGTAACCACAGGAGCCTTTCAAACCACCTATGGCGGCGGCGGAATCGGTGCACCCCCCGTTCAATTGCCCTGCGATATCTCCATCAGCAAATACTCTCCCGATGGCAGCAAACTCCTCTTCGCTACCTACATGGGTGGCTTCGATGATGAATACCCACACTCACTTTGTGTAGACCCATTCAACAATCTCCTTGTATTCGGCACCACACTTTCCCCCGATTTTCCAGTACACCCAGATTCTGCCTACTCCAATACGCACGAAGGCGATTACGACATATTCGTAAACAAACTCAACAATTCTGGCACCCAATTGCTCGGCGGAACCTTCATCGGCGGATCCGACGCAGACGGCTTCCAAACCGAAATACCCACTACATTGCTGGTTTACAACTACGCAGACAACTATCGGGGCGATATCACCACAGACAACGACGGCAATATCTTCGTAGCCACCTGTACCCGATCCAACGATTTCCCCACTACCCCAGGCGCCCTGCAAGCCAAACCCAAAGGAGAAACCGATGCCGCCATCATCTGTCTCAACAATTCCCTGTCAACCATCAAATGGGCCACCCTCCTCGGTGGAGATCAAGACGATGCCGCATACTCCATCAAAGTAGACGATACTGCCCACCTGTTCGTGGGAGGCGGCACAATGATTAGCAACAACTTCCCCATAGCCGGCAACGGTTATAGAAAATCTGCCATCGGCGACATCGACGGATTTATCACGCGATTCAATAAAAACAACGGATTTTATCAAGTAGGAACCTATTACGGAAGCGCCAACTACGACCAAATTTATTTCATCGACCTAGACATCGACAACAAAGTATACTTCACCGGGCAAACCGAAGGCAACTTAACCAGAACAGCCGGAACCTACGGAAAAACCAATACCTCGCAATTCATTGGCCGATTTTCCAACGATTTAAAAAACCTAGAATTCATCACAACCTTTGGCAACCGAACCACCGGAGCCCCAGAACTCAGCCCTTCCGCCTTCATGGTTGATAACTGCTATAACATTTATTTCAGCGGCTGGGGATCCAATATCGGCGTTGGCAATGCAGGCACCACCGGAGGATTGCCCATCACCGCCGATGCCCACCAAAAAACCACAGACAACAACGATTTTTACCTCATCGTTTTGGGTAAAGATGCCAAAACACTCAAATACGCTTCCTACTTCGGTGGCAATCTGTCCGATGACCACGTGGATGGCGGCACCTCCCGATTCGATAACAGAGGCATCATCTATCAAAGTGTTTGCGCAAGCTGCCCCAATAGCCCGCCTGGCCTCAACGATTTCCCCACATCCCCCTCCAATGTTGCGTTCAAAAACAATGTCAGCATTCGATGTTCCAATGCCAGCTTCAAACTCGACTTTCGATTGGGTTACTCCGTTGACGCGATCTTTACCGCCAAACCTGAAGTCATTTGCCTCGGTCAAACCATCGATTTCCTCCCCGCCAGACGATTCAATGCCACATACATTTGGCAATTTGGCGATGGTGACACTTCCCATCAATTCAACCCCTCTCACAAATACAAAGACACCGGAACGTATATCGTAAAACTCACAGTTACAGATTCCAATTCTTGCAATGCCACGGCAACCTACGAGAAAAAAGTTCGAGTTACCACCTCGCCCCGAGGCGCATTCAATACCCAATTTACTCCCTGTAAACCTGGCGTTGATTTTATTCTCGATGTATCCAACGTAGACAGCGTGATTTGGGATTTTGGGGATGGTTCAAAAATCGATAGAACCGGACCCCTCGAACTGAAAACCTATACAGTGGCAAACGGCACCATCAAAAGAAATTATCAGTACATCGCCGGTCAATACAATGCCGTCATTGTCATCAAAAATACCGCTTCTGGTTGCACCGATACACTGAAAAAACCCATCCAAATGACCAGTGACAGTACCCACGAAGTCAAAATCGCCAACGTCTTCACGCCCAACAACGATGGTAAAAATGACTGTTTCCGGGTCTACGGCATCGCTTCAGAATGTGAAGAAGCAGAATTAAGAATTTTCAACAGATACGGTGAACGGATATTTTTCACCAAAAATCTCAATGAATGTTGGAATGGAAGGGTCAATAACGATGGGCCTTTTCTACCCGATGGCACCTATTTTTATCAACTCAACATCATCAAAAGTCCGTTTATCAAGAGTCCACAACTCATAAACGGCAGCATCAATCTCATCCGATAGTCCGGCATTAAGCCAAACTCTCGGCCTCAGACTCAGGTGAAATCTTCTTAACCAAACCCTGCAAAACCTTTCCCGGTCCAATCTCGGTAAATTTCACAGCGCCATCGCCCACCATCGCCTGAACACTTTGTGTCCAACGAACAGGTGCAGTCAATTGAAACACCAAATTCTTCTTGATTTCATCTTTATCCAATACCGCACTCGCAGTCACATTCTGATAAATGGCACACATCGGCGTAACAATTTCAGTGGCTTCAATGGCCTTTGCCAATTTCTCACGAGCGGGTTCCATCAATGGACTGTGAAATGCACCACCCACAGGCAATATCAATGCGCGCTTCGCCCCAGCAGCCTTCATGCCTTCACACGCTTTTTCAACCGCTTCAAATGCACCCGAAATCACCAACTGACCAGGACAGTTGTAATTGGCAGGAACCACCACACCCTCTGTCTCTGCACATACGGCTTCAACTTTTGCATCATCCAATGCCAAAACCGCCGCCATCGTACCATGTGCCAATTCGCAAGCTTCTTGCATCGCCAACGCACGCTGCTCAACCAGTTTCAAACCATCTTCAAAACGCATCGCACCCGCAGCTACCAATGCACTGAACTCACCCAAACTATGTCCAGCAACCATATCGGGCTTAAACTCAGACCCCAATACAACCGCACGAATCACACTGTGTAAAAAAATCGCTGGCTGAGTAACACTCGTTTGACGCAAATCTTCGTCGGTGCCGTGAAACATCAAATCAGTAATCCTAAATCCCAATATATCGTTGGCCTGCTCAAACAGGGCTTTCGCTTGTTCATTGCTGTCGTACAGGTCTTTACCCATACCCACAAATTGACTTCCCTGTCCAGGGAATACATAGGCGTGCTTGCTCATAGAAGCGCAAAAATAAACCTAAAATCCAACAAATGAGAAAATCACCCGCCGCCCAACAACAATTTGGCACCCCGCCAATACTTCCACACAATGAAAATCAAAGCCAATAAAATCAACTCCGCAACAAAAACCACCGGATAGAAAACATCCAATTGTCGAGTACCCATAAAATCTTTCACCAACAACAAAGGCATTACATGCCACAAATAAATCCCCATCGATTGCCTACCCATCCACTCAAAAACCTGTGATTTGGGCAACGCATCCGCCGCCATCCAACGAAACAAACCCAATATAAAAAACGCATTGCCAAAAACCCAAATCAAATCAGTCATCGAAGGTGAAACGCCCTCATGGAAATAAAACAACGCAAAATACAGCGCAAACAACCCCAATCCAGATATCGCAAAAATTCCCGTTGGCGTAGGAATCCGTTCATTGCGCGCCCAAACACCCAACACAAAAAACACAAAATAGTGTGGCCGCAATACATGCAATACAAATCCGCTCAAATCAGTACCCAACCACCCCACCAACAAATCCATTTGGTTTGCCTTCACGTAAAAAAAGGTCCATGCAATCAACAATCCAATGGCCAATACCCATTCGCGGCGAGTTGAAATCTGAGAAATACACCATACCATCAAACCCCAAAAAATATAGGCGGGCACAAACCACAAATGATAATAAGGATTCAACAAATAGGCAATCCAACCCTTCCATTCAGGCCTCGAATGCCCAAAAGCACCCAAATAAATCGCATAGGCCAACATCGCAAAGCACCAAGGCAACAATACCCTACCCCAATATTTGCCCAAAAATTCACCCAAATGAAGTGTTTTACTCTTTTCAAACGAAAACAAAAATCCCGCAACCGCAATAA
>CANHGC010000198.1 GCA_947460045.1 Bacteroidota bacterium
ACGCACTATTAGTTTAAAGCTATCACAGTGAGACCAACAAGGTCGTTCACGCTGTGTCATAACCTTGTTAGGATCCCCCCTATATGGACGAGCCAGTCAGCGCGTCTGATCGATCACCTATGCTCCACTCCTATTCATCGCCGCAACGTGCGCAGCGCCTTTCGGGGGCGCGTATCGCTCTTACCGCAGTTCTCGCTGGCGGGATCGGTCGGTGTCGTTCGGGGCTTCGGCCGGAGGGCACGAAGAGTTGCCCCCGCTCGTCGTCCAAGTATTTGCTGGGGTTCGTCGGGGCGCTAGTCCTCTCGTCCCCCAGCCACACGCTCGCGGACACGATCGTGTACACTTTTACCACGCTGGCTGGCACAGCCGACAGCTCGGGCTCGGCGGATGGCACCAGCGCGGCGCAGTTTTTTACCCCATCGGCGTGGCCGGGGCACCACAATGGAATCGCCAGCCAAGCAGCCGGGAAGACCTGCTTCGCGATTAAACCCGAGAACGTGTATCAAATAGCTGTGGGCTAAGCCGTATCGTCTTTCCCTTGAAAGTTAAAGAACCGCCTCTCTTGGGTAAGCTCAATATCCGCGTGGAACTCGGCGCATCTGCCCTGCCATGATTCATGCATTAAAAAATTACTTTGTTCCCGCTTTAAGTAATACTTGGATACGTAGCTTTGCTCTAGCGATTTTTTGTATCAATATAACGTGCTCCTTTGCTCAAGCCGCGCCGACCCTCGCTGCGATCGCGGTGAGCGGCACGGAAGACACGACGCTGACGTTTACGGCCGCGAATTTTAGCGGTGCCTACTCCGGCGGCACGGCGCTGGTCAGCATCACAGTGGCGACCTTGCCGGCGACGGGTACGCTGAAACTCTCCGGCAACAACGTGGTTGTGAACCAAGTGATCACCGCGGTGAATTTGCAGTACCTGACGTATTTGCCGGCGGCGAATGAGAACGGGGCGAAGACCTTTACGGTGACGGCGTCGGACGGTACGCTTTCCTCGGCGGCGGCGACGGTGACGATGACTTTGGCGGCGGTGAACGATGCGCCGGTCTTTGTCACGCTTTCAGCGCTACCCGGTGGCACGCAGACGATTGTGGACGGCTACACCATTCGCACTTATACGGCGAGCGGGACTTTTACGCCCACGGGCTCCGGCGTGGTCGATGTCCTCGTCGTGGCTGGTGGAGGTGGAGCATCTTTCTTTAGTGGAGGAGGAGGAGGAGGAGGGTTTTCCACCGCAACAGGATATGCAGTTACGTCAGGATCAGCCATTACAGTCACAGTAGGTGCTGGCGGTGCTGCCGGAACAGGTGCCGTGGATTCGTCTGCCTCTCGGGGAAGAACAGGCGGTAATTCTGTATTTGGCTCAATGACATCTTTTGGTGGTGGCGGTGGTGCTAGCCGCCAATCGGGTGCCACTGGCTTAGCGGGTATGGCTGGGCGGTGCTTTTGTTACGATTAGCACGGTGAATGTGAGTCCGGATTTGGGGCACGTGAAAGTGTACTTGTCGCTCTACAACAACCCCCACCGTGCGGCGATTATGCAGCAATTGGATTCATTGAACAAAGAAATCCGACATGCATTGGCTCAACGTTTGCGAAACAGCGTTAAAAAGATGCCGGAAGTGCATTTTTACGAAGACGATACCTTGGATTATGTATCGAAAATGGAAGACTTGTTGAAGTCTTTGAACACACCTAAAGATTAATTTAACCATTGATAGCAGGCGGTTGGTTGTCTGTTGATAATAGAAAAACGCCATCAAACTGTCTTTTCACATATCGAAGCGGTATTTTTTTTCACGATCAAATCCCACGGTGGTAAATCTGATCACGGGGATTTCGTTGTTGGGATATTCTGTTGGGGCGATGGCATTGGTGGTTTTGATGAGCGCGTTGAATGGCTTTGAGACAAGCATTTTTTCATCGTACAAGAAAACAGACCCAGACTTATTGATAACACCGAAGCGCGGGGTGGTTTTTGGTATCACACGGCAGCAGCTGGGTGCGTTGCGAAAAATCGAAGGCGTTGAGGTTGTTTCTGAGGTTTTAACGGGTAAAGCGGTGTTGAAATATGGCGACCAACAAACCGTTTGCACCATTTGGGGTGTTGATGAGGCATTTGGGAAAAGGATTTTGTTCGATTCCATTGTGACGGCGGGCAAGCCCATGTTGATCGATGATCGTACCGCACACAACCCACATTTAGTATCGAACATGGCCATTTTGGGCGAGGGGTTGGTATACAAATTGGGTGTTGGCAAAATTGATCAACCGATTACGTTGATGGTGATCAATAAAGACGCTGGCATTCACGATGTGGATGCGTTTAGAATGGATGAGTTTATCCCGTCTGCCATTGTTTCTTTGCCCGAAGATCAAAATTCACAAACCGTGATGATTGGCTTGGAGCAGGCGCAAATGTTGTTTGGCAGAATGGACGCGGGTGAAATTTCTCAGTTGGAGGTAAAATTGAAGAGGGGCGTTCGAGACAATCCGGGTGCGGTGGAAGGGGTTACACTTGAAATAAAAAACGTACTTAAGTGTCCCGGTGGGCCGGTTTATCTCCATCCAAGGGTGTATCAAGCGCCAAGTTTTGATGTTAAAAACCAACAAGAGCAACATCCATTGATGTATAAGATGTTCAACACCGAAAAGTGGATTTCGTTTGCCATTTTGTCGTTTGTACTGTTGCTAATCTCGTTTAATTTGGTGGGGGCTTTAACGCTGTTGGTGATGGACAAGCGCAGAGATTTTGTGTTGTTCAGAAATTTGGGCATGGAAAAAAGTGCCATTTCATGGGTTGTGTTTTGGGAGGGCATTTGGGTGAGTGCATGGGGAACGGCTGTGGGATTGATGATGGGTGTGGGGTTGGTGCTGCTGCAGCAAAAAACATCTTGGGTGAGTACACAGGGAACATTTTCAATTCCTTATCCGGTAGAATTGCGCGCCGAAGATTTGTTGTTGGTATTGGGGTTGAATACAGCCTTGGGTATTTTGAGTGCGGTGGTTCCCGCTTGGCGTGCAGGTAAGTTGAGTGGCGAACTTTCTTCTGTAAGGCAATGAGGGTAAAGGGAAAATAAAGATATTCGAAGTTTGGTATGAAATATTTGATTGTTGGTTTGGGCAATGTGGGACAGGAGTACGACGGTACGCGCCACAACATTGGTTTTGAGGTTTTGGACTTGTTGGCGAAACGGTTTGATGGACAATGGACAGGTGTGAAACACGGAAGTATGTGTGAGATATCGCATAAAGGGCGGAAGTTGTTGTTGTTGAAGCCCAATACATATATGAATTTGAGCGGGAAGGCGGTATCTTATTGGATGCAGGTGGAGAAAATCAAACTGGAAAATGTTTTGGTGATTACGGACGATTTGGCATTGCCCATCGCTAAGTTGAGAATGAAAACCAAGGGAAGCGATGGTGGTCACAACGGATTGAAAAGTGTTCAGGCGAGTTTGAGCACGGTAAATTATTCGCGTTTGAGATTTGGCATCGGTGACAATTTTTCCCAGGGGCATCAAGTGGATTTTGTGTTGGGGACTTTTATTGCCGAGGAGCGAGCGTTGTTGGATGTGGCATTGCCGCGGGCTGTTGAAGGCGTGTTGCAATATTGTACTTTGGGCGCAGGCTTTGCAATGAACTATACCAATACATAAAACAGATATGAAGATTTTTACAGTATTGAGTCCACAAATGTTTCCATTGTTTGCGGAGGAGGTAAAGGGGAAACAGGTGATGGTGATTGATATTTTGAGGGCCACCACGAGCATGGTTGTGATGCTTGAAAACGGCGCTCAAAAGGTTATTCCAGTGGCTAAAGTGGAGGAGGCGTTGGCGTTGAAGGCTTTGGCCGATGAAGAAGGCCGGGCCATTTGCATTGCTGGTGAGCGCAACGGCATCAAGGTGGATGGTTTTGATTTTGGGAATTCGCCCCAAGAGTTTACTTCGGATGCGGTGGCGGGTAAAGAGGTTGTAATCACAACCACCAACGGAACACATGCTTTGGATTTGAGTAAATCGGGATCTCATGTTTGGGTTGGGGGATTTTTGAATTTGTCGTTGAGTGCAGCCGCAATTGCGGCTGCACTCAACGACGTGTATTTGTTTTGCGCCGGGTGGAAAGGCCATTTCAATTTGGAGGACACCCTGTATGCCGGCGCACTGGC
>CANHGC010000199.1 GCA_947460045.1 Bacteroidota bacterium
CCACAGACCAATAGTAGTAGTTGGTTGCTGTTACTACGCCTTCTTTGTTTTTGATCTCTTCTTTGCGATTTTCGATCTTCTGTCCATCGAACATCAAATCATCAAAATTCACTGTCAATTGCGCGTGTCCGCCACCGTAAACCTTTTTCCAACCTTGCAAGTTGATGCGGTCTTCGATTGAGCTGGACGACATTGCACCAGAAATGGTGCTAGGCACTTCAACGCGAACGTTGTAGGTTCTCCAGGTGCTATCCAATGGAGTAGATGGCAAATCGCGGTATTGGTGTGCTACAAAAACACGGTCCAAATCAATTTTTTGGGCTGTTAGTGCGCTCAATGAAGCCACGCACAAGGCCAGTAAGAATAATTTTTTCATGCAGCGCAAAAATACAATAAGTATCGCTCAGTTTTACAATACCTAAGATACCATCTCAGATATGACCCAAAAATGATGCTTGGGTTTATCTCTTTTGCGAGGGTGTATACAGATGCCTCTGCGCTGTTAGAGGTGCAGAGGCATCTGTCTGCAATTATTGAAATTTTTGCAATTCGGCTTTCACGAACGACATCAATTCATGGATGTAACTCTCTGAAAATTCGAATTTCACTCCGGCAGTTTCATAGATTTTGGGAATGCTTTCGGTGTTGCCAAGTTTTAAGAAAGCCTTGTAATTTTCCAAAGCTTCTTTACCTGATTGAATGTAATTTCTCCAAACTCCGATCGCGCCCAATTGTGCAAACCCATATTCGATGTAATAGAACGGTACTTCGAAAATGTGTAATTGCTTGTGCCAAGCGTGGGCGATGGCCATTTCGTATCCTGTATAGTCTACTTCGCCGCTGCCAAAACGGGCCGATAGTTCGAGCCATTTTGCGGTTCTTTCTTCGGTGCTATGGGTAGGGTTTTCGTAGATCCAATGTTGAAAAGCGTCTACTTGGGCAATCCATGGGAGGGTACTCAAAATACCTTCGAGTTGTTCGGCTTTGGCTCGATTGAGCAAATCTTCATCCGAAAAATAAGCGTTCCAAGTATTCATGGTGAGCAATTCCATGCTCATACTGGCCAATTCTGCTACTTCGCTGGGGGTGTTTTTGTATGCGTTCAATGACAATGGTGCCATCTCGAAGCTATGAATGGCGTGGCCTGCCTCGTGAACCAACGTTTCAACGTCTCTCAGATTGCCACTGGCATTCATAAAGATGAAAGGCATGTTGGTTTTTGCCAATGGGTAATTGTATCCGCCGGGTGCTTTTCCCAAACGAGAGTCTAGGTCTAACAGCTGGTGGGATTCCATGGTAGAAATACATTCACCAAAGAAGGGGTCTATGCCATTGAGACATTCGATGCCTTTTTTAAGTAATTCTTCACCACCATCGAAAGGTTTTAGTGGTGCACGTCCCAACGGGTCTACTTGAGTGTCCCAAGGTTTCAATACCTCCAAGCCCATCAACGATTTGCGGTGCTTCATCAGGTCCTTCAACATGGGGACCACCGAAGTTTCTACGCTGTTGTGAAAATCTTTGCAGGCATCGGCGTTGTAATCGTAACGGCCCATCGCCTTGAACATGTAGTCTCTGAAATTGTTGAATCCCGCATTGACGGCGAGTTGGTGGCGCATGGCAACCATTTTATTGAACAATTCATTGAGTTTGTCGGTGTCTTGGCTGCGGCGCGTCTGCATCAAATGCCAAACTTTTTCGCGGTTGTTGCGATCGGTTTGCATGAGAATGTTGCTGGCTTGCTGTAGTGTAATGGTTTGATCTTCCCACTGGATCGACATATTTCCTTGTATCGACGAGTATTCTTGGGCCAAGGTTGATAGCTCGCTATGCAACGGGATGTTGGCCTCTCTGAATATCTCCACAGCCCCCTGAATGCCACGCAAATAGATTTCGTTGGCATTGCTTTGGTTTCTCCATTGCCCGGAAAATTCGCTGTCAACAATTTTGCGGTTGATTTGGTCTTCGAGCGGGGACAGGTGCGGCTGGATTTCCTGAACAAAGTTGAGGTAAGCGGCTTCGTGCTCTTGGTTTTGGGTATCGCACGTCATGCGAATGTATCGCCAAGCCATGTCTTCAGACAAAGCGCTTTCGAGGTCGCTCACATCTTGCAGCAGCTGTTGAAAATCTTCGGCAGAATGTATGTTTCTGTTAACGAGTTGCTCGTACAGAGGTAACACATCGTCTTTGGAAGTAACGATGAAGGGGTTGGGAAGGAAAGGGGTGTGCATATTACACTTAGCTGCCCATTTTGCGGGGCGTGGTGGTTTTGGTTTTAGCACCAGCTGCTGGCTTTTTGATGGCCGTATTTTTTGGTGCTGCAGTGGCTTTTTTCGCTTTGCTCTCGGTGGCTTTGGGTGCATCTCCATCGGTGCTGTCTTCAGTTTCTTCTACTTTGTCGAGGTTGGCCCAATCCAAATCGATGCTTTTCAACATGCCATACCAAACGAACAATTTCTTCATATCTGAAGTGTACACGCGCTCACGGTCGTAGTTGGGAAGTGCTTTGGCCATGAATGCCTTTACTTCGTCGTTGTCTGCTTTTGGTGTAGGAACTGCAGTGCCGGCGTCTTCGAGGGCTTTGATCGACATCAAGACCACAGCGAGTTTTACTTCTTCCTCTTCTGTGAACATGGCGATATCGCTCAATACGCTGATGCGCTGTCTTGGGTTGGTTCCAAAGCGCTTGTTATCGGTCAATGATTCCAAGATCAAGCCGCTTTTGTTTCTTCCTAAAATCTTGTGCAATCCGGGCATGCCCGTTACTGATACAACGTCTTTCAATTCCATAAGTTTACAAATTTCGCCAAATGTGGCTGAATAAACAAACTAACTGAGGTGCTTGCGGGTATATACCTTTTGGAATTCTCTCAATACTACGGCTTTGGCCATGTTTTCAGGGGTGTTGCCGCCCATTCGTTGAACGAATTTATATTGTTTTTCTGTGAGGTCTACGCGATAAACCACCTTCATCCAGGTGCTGTGGTGTTGCGTTTGCAGCGTGGCGATGCATTGCGTGAGTTCTTCCAAGATGGATTCGAGGGTTGGGTAAATCGATTTAGAAAACGTGAATCCCATCAAGCCAAAATCTTTTTCAATTTGATCTCGAACGGCCATGGTCATCTCTTGCGATTCGGTGGCCGGTAGTTCGGCGGTCCACTCGTTGGAAGGATTCAACATGTTATTCGTCTTTTTCCCATTTGTCGATGGCCGATGTAGCCAATCCATTTCCCAAAACGTTGGTCATTGATCGGCCCATATCGCAAAAATGATCGATGGGTAAAATCAGGGCGATGCCTTCTGCGGGGATATTGAACATAGTGCAAGTGGCTGCAACCACTACCAACGATGCCCTTGGAACACCGGCAATCCCTTTGGATGTAAGCATGAGCACCAACAGCATGGTGAGTTGGGTGCCCAAATCCAGGTGGATGCCATAGGCTTGTGCGATGAAGATGGAAGCGAAGGTCATGTACATCATGGATCCATCTAGGTTGAAGCTGTAGCCCAAGGGAAGAATGAAACTGACGATTTTTTTTCTGCAGCCAAATTTTTCCAATTCTTCGGTGAGTTTTGGGAATACGGCTTCGCTTGAAGTGGTGCTAAATGCCACCATCAGTGGGGTTTTTAGGTGATTGAGTAGTGTGCCCAAACGTTTTTTGAGGATCAGATAACCCACAAACAACAACAGGGCCCAAAGCAAGGCCAAACCCACGTAAAAGGAAGCCATGTAGTAACCGTACACTTTGAGAATGCCCAACCCTTTGGTTGCGATGATGGCTGTGATGCCACCAAAAACGCCCAAAGGTGCAAACCACATCACGTAACCCACCAATATCAAAATGATTTTGCTGAGGTTGTCTAGCATTTTAACAATCCCATCGCCTTTTTCGCCATATTGGGTGAGGGCCACGCCGAAGAAAATGGAGAAAACAACAATTTGAAGAATTTCGTTGGTGGCCAATGCTTCGAACAAACTTTTTGGAAACAGGTGCTCTACGAAATGTTGAATGGAAAAAGCCTGTGTTTTGCCAATCACGTCTGAGGCTGAGGATGTATCGAAATTGTTGATGTTTAATTTAAGGGCGGCACCGGGTTCGAAAAAGTTCACCAACATCAATCCGAGTAAAAGGGAGGCCAAGGAGGC
>CANHGC010000200.1 GCA_947460045.1 Bacteroidota bacterium
AATGCAAAGGAGTTACAGTTGAGCAATTGGTTTGGTAATCAGCGCGATAGCGCAACCTCAAGATTGCAGTTGCAAGATCAGACGCGTTCTGGTACGGTGTTGGTCCCATTTACCTTGTTCGCGGAATTGCCCTATTTGTACATCAAAGGCCAGAAATTTGGTTTGAGCGCCACCTATTTGCATGTTCCGGGATATCGGGTATCGAACAGGCTATGTTGGAACAAGCTTTTGTTGCCCAAGGGCGAGCAAAAATGGACTTCTTTGAATCTTCAGCCCTATTTGGCCACGGGTGGATTTGATACCTATGATTTGGGAATGGCGGTGGATTTTGAAACGCCTATCAAACGCTTGGGCACCACATTTTTCCGTTTGGATGTGCGGGGTTTAGAAGCCTGGGCGATGCCAAACAAGCAGCACGGTGCGGGTTTGTCCGCAGCGATGATTTTTAAACTTTAAGGTTGTTGTATTCGATAAAGGGCCCATTGACCGCTACGGGTTAGGGGTAGGGTATCCTTCATGGGTATGGCGATGTTGGCATATTCAGCGAACCATCGTTTGGTATCGTTTGTAACCACATAGCCCAATTTCCTGCCTTTCGATTTCCAAGGATAGTCTGCGGGTACGGGCTGTAATTTGGACTGGTAGATCCCTTTGGCGAGATCGGCTTGGTAATCTGGTGCCAATCGCACGCCTTTGGTTTGCAGGGCGTAAAGGGCGGTATTTGGCGAAGGGTCGAAGGCCACGAACACTTCAAAATCCTCTGTGTTGTTTTGTTTCAGCCACAGAGCGATGTTTTCAAGGTCTTTGATATCGGTGATGACGTTCTGACAGTAATAATCGTTCGGTGTAAAGCGATGGTGCAGCATGCGTTTGCCGTGACCAAAGCTCACGAATGGAATGATCCATAGACCCAGCATACTGGCCAGCGCGGGCATGCCTTGTAGGAGTATTTTTCCATTGAGGTAGCGCTGTTGTAGGGATAGTATCGCAAAGAAAATGAAGGGCCAAGCGGAGAGGAAGTAGTAATCGTGGAAGCGAAATTGGAGGTGGAAGAGCACGTACAATCCGCCAAAGCCCAAAAACAGCCACAGGCTGAGTTTTTCGATGAGGGTGAGACTCCCACGGAATTTGAGGATGGTGTAGAGCCAGATGCCAACGATACCTACCAAGCACCAAGTGGGGTATAGCGAGTCTTTCCAGGTGTTGAGGCTATATTCTGTGACTTGGATGAATTCACTGATGGATTTGCTCGGGTTAATTTGTTGTAGGAAGTGGGTATTGTAAGTGCTATTGGTTAGGTATTGCGAATAACGGTACCAGGCGGCAATGGGCAGGAAGGGGATGATTAGGGCGAGCCAGGGAACTTTGGGCAGTGTTATGGTTTGGTCCTCATCAAGAATTTGATAGGTGTTATCGCTGGTTTGGATTACGTTGGAGCGATGCTTGCGTTTTTCAAGAATCAGGACTGCGATGATGGCAAAATGGACGATCATGAACGACACTTTGATGAGTCCGGTGAGGGTTATTAGTAAGATGTAGGCGCTGAAATTTCGCTTGGTTTCGAGGTGAAATTGCCATTGAATCCAATGGTATAAAGAGGCGATGGACAGTGAAAGGGCAACGGGATCGGCCAGGAAATTCCAGGTGTAGAAGACGAAGGTGGGTGATAGGTAAAATATGCCTAGGAGGGCCAATTTACTTGCGGTGCGGGGGATGTAGAGCGATAGTAAGCGCCATGCCGACCACATGCCATAGGTAACAGTGGCACCCACGAGCAGGCGGTAAAGGAAGGGTTTGAATCCGAAGAGTTTATACAGCAGGGCAACCAGATAGGGTATGATGGGGAATTCCATGCCAGCGATGCCTTCGGCGGCGCGGTTTTCCATTACCCTGGGCTGGAAAAAGTTCATGGATTCGTGCCAAAAATTCCAAGCCACAGAGGCGCGATCGGCCTGAGCCCCTTGGTGCATGCCGTAAACAGGCATATCCATAAAATCAATCCATCCCAAAGCCAATTGAATGAAAATCCAAAACAGCCAAAAGGCGCGATCGGGGTGGTGTTGTTGCACGTTAATTGTTGGTTAGTTGGTCTAGGTTTGAATCCTTTACGATGTAGGTGGGCCTGTTTTTCACGTTTTCGCTCACACGGCCGAGGTATTCGCCGAGTATGCCGATGCCGAGCAACTGAACGCCGCCGAGGAACAGAACGGAGATGTGTAGGGATGTCCAACCGACTTCGGTGTAACCAAAAAACTTTTGATAAAGGCTGTAAACGATGAGTAGAAAAGCGATGGCAGAAACGGCAAACCCGAGCATGGTGGCAACTTTCAAAGGCCAGTTGCTAAAGCTAGAGATGCCATCGGTGGCAAAGCGCATCATTTTTGAATAGGTAAATTTTGTATTTCCACCCATTCTTTCTTCTCGATCGTATTCAACGGAGGTTGCATTGAAACCAATCCATGCAATTTGACCGCGGAGGTATTTGTGTTGTTCGGGCATATTTTTCAATATGCGTTGAACTTTTTGATGAATCAATCTAAAATCGCCGGTATCGAGGGGGATTTCGATGTTTGTGATGTTTGCCAGAAAGCGGTAAAACAATTTGGCGGTGATTTTTTTCAACCACGATTCACCGTTGCGCTTTTTTCTTGTGGCATAGACCACTTCGAAGCCTTCAAGGGATTTTTTATATAGGTCGGGAATCAGTTCTGGCGGATCTTGTCCATCGCCATCCATGATGATGATTCGGGTGCCTTTGGCATGCTCAATACCGGCAGTGATGGCGATTTGATGGCCGAAGTTCCTCGAAAAATCTATGTATTTGATAGAAGGATTGCTTTCAGACAGGCCTTTGATGATGCCGAGGCTTGCATCCTTGGAACCGTCGTTCACGTAGATGATTTCGTGGGTTAGGCCAAGGGGTTGTAGGGCATTTTGAATTCGCTGATTGAGCGGCACCAAATTCATTTCTTCATTGAAGATGGGAATAACGATCGACAAATCTGGATTTGGGCTAGCCATTCAACAAAAATATGGAAATTGAATAAGTACCTTTGTGTAAATCATTAAAACATAGAAAAAATGCGTTTCACTTTTCGTTTCAGCTTATTGACATTGGCTTTTGCCTTGATTACCACTGTTTCTTGTCAGAACAAACCCGCATCGTCACACGATGAGCCCATCACTGAAAAGTCTTTTGACGCTGCGATTGGTGGGAGTAAGTTGGTGATGGTAGATTTTTATACAACATGGTGCGGTCCTTGTAAAAAAATGGCGCCATTTGTCCAGCAGATTCGTGAAAACCGTGCGAGTGATGTGGTGGTATTGAAGGTGGATGCAGAAGCGCAGGCGGGCATTGCAGATCGCTACCGTTTGGAGGGATATCCCACGGTCATTTTCTTCAAAAACGGTCAGGTGGTTGGCAGGGTTTTGGGCTACCAAACCTATGAAAACCTGAGTGGTTTTGTAGATCGTTTCAAGTAAATGATGGCGTTCCTTTGGTTTTGAAATCAAAGGCAATGAGCGAATCGCGGTGAATTACCGAAATTTGGTGTAAGGTATTGTTGAGCCTTATGGGTTGAGGAAAAAGTGGAAACTATCGCCACGCAATCCCAAACGCAAGGTTTCAAGTGGAATGATTTCATTGGGGGCAATGTTTCCTAGGTTCACATCACTTCCATAGAGTTGGATGAACCACACTTGTTGTTCTTTTTTTGGTGCTTCCCAGATCACACTTTCTTGAGGGATTTTGCGGATGATTTCGGCTACTAGGCCTGATCTTACTTCACCTGTACCACGGAAAATGCCTACGGTTCCAGATTCACGAGCTTCACCAATGACTTTCCAAGCGCCGGCACTGAGTTCGGTTTCCATTTGTTCAATCCACTCATAAGGGGGGATGATTTTTTCGGCGTCTTTGCTACCTACTTCACTGAGAACTGTGTAGTTTTTTGCGAGTGTTTGGATGTATTCGCATTTCACATCGTGGTTCATTTCTAGGCTGCCATCGCTTACTTCAACGTGCGTTAGGCTGAGTTTTTCGAGCAGTCTCAAATAATCATCGAATTGGTTTCTGGCGATATAAGCCTCAAACAGTGTACCGCCCAGATAAACGGGAATATTCACGCTTTGAT
>CANHGC010000201.1 GCA_947460045.1 Bacteroidota bacterium
AACCTGCAGTGCTTACAGAAACTGAATTCTGACCAGCGATGCAATTTACAGATGCAGAAGTGCTAACAACACGACCGTTCAAGTCAGTTACAACCGCCTTAACAGCAGATGGCGCAGTAAGATCAAATACTACATCAGCAGAACTGTTAGAAGCCACAGGGTTAGGATAAACCTGAACACCAGACAAACCAGCTACGATGTTCTTGTTAGACAAGTTAGGCGTAGTGATGTGCAAGAAGCTAGGGAAGAAAATAGTACTTCCGAAAACAGTACCAGGCAAGTAAGATTTCAAGAAACCGAACAAAGTTTGTCCGTAACGTACTTGGAAGTTTGTTACAAACATGTTGTTGATTTTGTTCTTAGATGTGATTGATTGATCATGACCATCCAAAGAACCCAAACGAACACCATACATGTTGTATTTTTTGGTCCAAGTTGAACCATTGTATGCCAAACTTGTATCACCCAAAGCGGCTTTGATCATTGGCTTGTACATCACACTGAAGGCGAACAAGCTAGTAGTACCGTCTGCACCATTGGTTGATTTTGATTTCAAATTAACAGGGATTTGGATACCTCTACCGATGAAAGATTTGGGAGTTCCATTTTCCAGGACCAAGCTATCAGCAAAAGCTTTCGTCAACAACAATGTATCGGTTTTGATAGCCGCACTGTTCATCAATGATTTGTAAGACAATTTATCAACGTTTGGCGTAGCATAGCTGTAAGAAACACCAGGGTTGGTTTGCAAAGTGTAACCACCTACTTTGATACCTGTGATATCGAAGTACTGGATGTAAACGGTATCTACCACATCAACCATGGTACCACCCACATTCACTTGGTCAACCAAACGAATGTAGAACTGGGTAAATGCCAATGAATCTACAGTGTAAGGATTGAAGCGGGTTAACACTTCATTTTTACCCAAGAAAGCTGAATCTTTGGGGTCAAACGAAGTACCCAAAATGTGAAAACCAATTTTTGATTTTGTACCATCCGCATAAACAGTGTACAAGTTGGTATCAGGCTGGATAAAACTCACAAATCCACTCAAAGTTTGTCCCAACAATTCATTTTCCTCGTAAGCACCGGTAAAATTGTACCATGCGCTGTAACTCTCAGCACGACGGCTGGGCGTCAAGGTCTTGTCTTTCAAAACATAAGTAGTAGATGATTTACGAATGTTCCTTTGCTCTTTTGGCACATCAAAAGAAGGTGCTTGAGCCATAGCGCCTGCGGTCAATCCCAACAAAGCCACCAAAGAAAGTAATGATTTTTTCATTTTATATAGTCTTTATGCAAATATAACAAAATTCAACCAATCTCTCAATGCCAATTGATATTGACGAAAAAATGGCAAATATCCATATCCCCTTATAAATCACCGAGCAACGGACGCAGCACAATCTCTTCCATTACTGTTCGATCATTGATCTCAAAGGCCGTAAATATGGTTTCAGCCACGTCATCTGCGCGCATAAACCTTGATTCGGGTAAATCCACACCAGCCCAGCTATCGGTCAAGGTAGCACCCGGAAGCACAGAACTCACCCGAATGCCGTGAGGAACACCTTCCAATCGGAGCGATTTACTAAATCCAAGCAACCCAAACTTCACTACCGAATAACTTCCGCCGGCGGCATACGCTGTGATACTTGCGATGCTACACATATTAAACACATGGGCCCTTTCTACCCCTTTCATCCTATCCCACAATCCGCGCGTAACATGATAAGCCGATGTGAGATTGGTTTGCAGCAAATGCTCAAACTGACCTTCATTTTCCTCCATCATGGTACCAGGTAAAAAAAGACCGGCATTGTTCACCAATACATTCACATGAGTGAAAGTTTCATTGATGGCGTTGATGGCCAATGAAACTTCGGATCGCACCGACAAATCCGCGGCGAAAACCTCCACGCTAGAGGCACCATCGCTCAGAAGATTCAACTTGGCAGCTTGTAAATGATCTGCATTCCTGGCCACCAAAAACAGATGATGACCCTCTTTTGCGAAACGCTTGGCAACAGCAAAACCTATGCCCTTGCTTGCCCCTGTAACTACCACATTGAACTTCATGGCCCAAAGATAGTTTTGAAAAACCCCTGAAACAATGTTAACTCAACAGGTAAGGCACTTCAAGTTGAAAGAGAGGTATTGTCACATCAAATTCAACCCCATCTACAAGTCGCTCGAAAGTGTAGTGCCCCTTCATCGTCCCAAAGGCCGTACTCATCAAACATGAACTGGTGTATTCGTGCTGATCACCAGATGGAATGCTTGGCTGAACCCCAACAACACCCTCACCTTCTACGATGCGTTCAACGCCGTGAGCATCTAAAATAATCCACTTTCTGCGAAGCAATCGCACCGAAAAATCACCTAGATTCTCGATGGTTATGTGATAAAAAAACACAAACTGGTCCTGCAATTCCACACTGTGTTTGCTGCTGTAAGCACATTCTACAGACACCTTCACATCATGTGTAATCTCAGACACCATCATCAAAATCAATCTTCGTCGTCTGTGGATGCCTTGCGAGGATCTTCCTCTTCCTCCTCTTCTTCTGCCTCCTCTTCTTCTTCGTCCACATCTTTGGACTTGGTAGAAGTACGAATCAACGCATCCAAATCTTCCTCTGTGAGAATTTCTTTGGCGCGGGTACTCAACTTTACCAAATAACTGGTATCGTCGGTTTCTAACCGAACCGCGGTCACTATCTCCCCCTTAGAATTGGGATAACGCACTGTTTTACCTGTTACACCGGTAGGAAATGTCTCGTCGAATAAGTCGAGCAATTCCGCCGACAGTTTGCTGTACTCAATTACAACTTTTGGCTTGTCCATCTCTTCAAAATTTTACTCAAAAAAACAACAGAATTCCCTTGGTTGTTCACGGGTTTTGCACATTTTTTTCTACATGTTTCCAAAATCAGGACACCCCATAAAGCAGAAACAAATAAAACACATCAAACAATTGAATATCAATGAATTAGATAAAAGCCTCGACCCCAACAACCTGAAACAAAATGTTTCATCGCCAACATTACAAGGACAAAATAATTCAACTTTTACACCTAGGAATTCAGGTTTCTCACCAACCCAGATGCGCAATTCGAAGCCTTTGGGCCGATTATCGATTCATACTGATCAAAAACTCGTTGTTGTCTTTGGTATTTTGCATGTATTTCAAGAAGGTATTCATGGCCTCCTCAGAGTTCATATCCGCCAAGTGATTGCGCAATACCCACATTCTTTGATTGGTGACTTTATCAACCAATAAATCGTCGCGGCGGGTACTGGAGCTCAAAATATCAATGGCAGGGAATATGCGTTTGTTCGACAATTTGCGATCCAATTGCAATTCCATGTTGCCGGTTCCTTTGAATTCTTCGAAGATCACTTCATCCATTTTCGAGCCAGTATCGGTCAGTGCCGTAGCGATAATCGTCAACGACCCACCGCCTTCAATATTTCTCGCCGCACCAAAGAACCGCTTGGGTTTGTGAAGCGCATTGGCATCCACACCACCTGATAAAATCTTACCAGATGCTGGCTGAACGGTATTGTAGGCACGGGCCAAACGCGTGATCGAATCGAGCAGAATAACCACATCATGTCCGCATTCTACCAATCTCTTCCCTTTTTCGAGGACCATATTGGTGAGCTTCACGTGCTTATCGGCCGGTTCATCAAAGGTTGATGCAACCACTTCAGCCCGCACACTGCGTGCCATATCGGTTACTTCTTCCGGACGTTCATCGATCAGCAAAATGATCATATATACTTCTGGGTGATTCTTGGCGATGGCGTTGGCGATGCCTTTCAGCAACCATGTTTTACCAGTTTTTGGCTGGGCCACAATCAATCCCCTTTGTCCTTTACCGATGGGCGATATCAAATCGATGATTCGGTTGGGATAATTGCTTGCGCTATCGCACAAATTCAATTTTTCATCAGGGAACAAGGGCGTCAAATGTTCAAACGCCACCCGATCGCGCACTTCTTCGGGGGTTCTGCCATTCACACTCTCGATTTTCACCAAGCAGAAATACTTCTCGTTTTCTTTGGGCGGTCTGATGGTTCCGCGCACGGTATCGCCCGTTTTCAGACCATTTTGTTTGATCAT
>CANHGC010000202.1 GCA_947460045.1 Bacteroidota bacterium
ATCAACGCGCTCACGCCCATTGAAGCACTCCTTAAACTGCAGGCCATTCAGGGAATCCTGAACGAGAAAATTTGATTAGAAACTGTAGTTGCAGCCCAACGCAGGCAAAATTGGCAATTGGTCTACCCTTTTACGATTGATGCGATCGAAATAGAAAATGTTATTTCGGTTGTAGACGTTGGTTAAACTAAACATCAGATTGAACTCACTGGTCTTGCTCAAAATCCATTTCTTTCTGCAAGAAAAATCCAGTCTGTGATAATAAGGCAACCGGCCCTGATTGATTTGCGCGTAAACCACACCCAACTGTCCGTTCGAAGCCGTGTAATCCGTACTCAACCCCTGCTGGAAATTGAATTTCTCATAGTATCCTTGGGTTTGAGTAAAGGGAAATCCTGATCCAAAATTCCAACGGAGAGACACTTCGGTGGGACTCTTCTTATTGAATTCGTAATTGATCAAAATATTTGCGTTGTGTCTGCGGTCGAAATTGGGCTGATATCGGATGTTGCCATCGAATCGATTGACCCAAGTGAGGGAGTACACCGCCCAAACATACCAGTGTTTATCGGTGAATTTGTAAGAGAAATCCCCGCCATAGGCATTGCCTTCTTCTACAATGAAATTCTGACGCAAACGCTGGGGCTTGTCCAAATTAAACTCATCGTCTTCGAACAATTTATCCCTATTGATATTGGTGATTTGATCAAATAGCTTCACGAATGATTCAATGTTGATGGTTTGTTTTTTGCTGATTCGGTAATCAAATCCAGCCACGGCATGACGAGCCTTTTGCAAAGCATGAGTCACCGGCTTCCCATTGAAGGAATCTGGCAGATTGTCTGGGCCTGATAAAAAACCATAAAACAGGTTCACAACATCTCTGTCGCTCATGGCTGAGAGGAAATTCTGGGAATAGGCCCCTACGGCAAATTTGATACCCATGGATTTCCAAGGCATATACCTCAACTGAAACCTTGGCTCAAAGCTGCTATTGCCCAATGACGCGTAATATTGGGTGCGCAATCCCAAGTTTGAAATGAGTTTTTTACGTACTACGCGATAATTGCCAAACATGTTGATTTCTGTGGTACTTTCCAATTGGGTGATTTTGCGATTGTTGGAATTGTACAGCTCGAAATTGGTTTGGAATCCATTGAGTTCAAGGCCCCATTTGAAATCGTCGCGTTTGAAGTTGTAAGAGAAATTCATGCCCAAATTGAATCCCCCGATAGAGCTACTTCGGGGTCTGGCATCTTGTTCTTTTTGTTGGATATCGTACTTACTCCACAAAAAATACCCATCCACACGGGTTTTGGCTTGTTCGGGCACAATCATGAACTTACCACCCAAACCGGTCGACGACCAATTGTAACTGGTAGACCCAGGAAACGCCACGTTATCCGTAAAATGAAATCCATACAACTTTGTATAGCCGCCGGTACTGCTGTTAAAACTGGCTTTGATGAAAAGATCACCAAAATTGTATGGCAGTTTATCGGGGTTGGCATAATTGTAGAAAATCCTTGACGATTCTCTCAAGAATGAGTTTTTATACGAGACTGCGAGTGAGCTGTTGCCTTTGCCTTGCTGATATTTTTTCAAGGGCGTTTCAAGGAGCAATTTGGAAGTGAACGTGGTGAGTCCCACCTTCGCTGCCATTCTATTTCTGTTGGCATCTCTGGTTTTCAGATCCACCACCGCGGAAACCCTGCCCCCGTATTCGGCGCCGAAACCTGCGCTGTAAACATCAGCGGTTTGTATTAAATCGGTTTCAAACACAGAAAACAATCCTATGGAGTGAAAGGGATTGTAAATGGTTAACCCATCCAACATCACTTTGTTCATGACGGGCGAGCCCCCTCTGATGTACAATTGTCCGCCTTGATCACCACTAAACACCACACCGGGCAACACTTGCAAATATTGCAAAATATCGGGCTCCGCACCCACCGCTGGCATCTTGGAAATGGTTTTAGCATCTACAGTGGTCACCCCCACCTGCGATTCTTTGGCTTTGGCTTTCACCGAAATACTCACTTCTCCCATGGAAGCGATTTTGTTGATGTAAAAATCTTTCTTGGTATTGGAACCGGCTTTCACCTGAACTTTTTCTAACAATGTATCATAACCCACGATAGAAATCCTCACCAAGTATTCACCTACCGACAACCCCGTTAACGCGTAATAGCCATCGTTGTCGCTGAGAACCGCGCGATAATCCAACCCTTTTTGAACTTCGGCAGGGTCTGAATCGTTCTTCACTGCCAAGAAACTGGCTCCCACAATGCGGTCGCCGTTGATTGCATCGTAAACAAATCCCCGGATATCACTTTTAACAGATTGCGAAAATGCCAAACTCGGCATCACCGCCAACAAAAACACTAAAAAACGCCGCATGATTCTTGCGAAAATACGGCTAATTTCTCAAGCCGTCATTTTTTTCATCGATAAGCCCCCTCTGATAACTATTTTTGCTGTAGACATGGTTTACCGTTTTAAAATTTGGTTCGAAGACATGGAGGATGTGGTGCGCTGGATTGAAATCAAGCCATCCCACACATTTTTGGATTTCAACAACATCATTCAGGAGGCCATTGGCTTCGACAACAAAGAGCAGGCAAGCTTTTTCGTGAGCGATGATCGCTGGCGCAAAATTTCTGAAGTGAAAAAATCCAAGCCACAGGGCGAGATGGATTTAACAGGAAATGTGAATGCCCCGTTGATGGATCAAACCAAAATCAGATCTTGCGTAAACGACCCCCACCAAAGGTTCATTTACATCTTTGACTATGCCGTGCAATGGACCCTCTTTTGCGAATTGATAAGCATCGAAGAAAGTTCCGACAAACAAACCTACCCCAGAATTTATCGCACCGAAGGGAAAGCGCCCAGACAGCACAATGAAGGGAAGTTTAAAATGCTAGACGACAATGAGTTTGATACCTTGGCAGAGAAAATATTGGCTGCCAAAGGGGTAAAAAGCTTGTTGGTTGAGCACGAAGAAGAGTTGTTGGCAGAGGATGATGACGATTTGGATGATGACTTAGACGATGATGAAGAGGAAGACGAACACGATGAATTCGGATTTGGATCACTGGGCGAAGGCATAGATGCCGATGATTTAAAATAATATTGTGAATCAACCCACCCTATTTGTTGTGGGGGGGCCAACCGCCTCCGGAAAAACCGCTGCTGCGATTGAATTGGCATTGGCATTGGGCACCGAAATCGTGAATGTGGATTCCCGACAAGTGTACACAGAATTGCATATCGGCGTAGCAAAGCCCACAACTCAGGAGTTGGCCGCTGTAAAACATCATGGAATTGGCCACGTTGGCATACAATATCATTGCAACGCCGCCACACATGCCGAAATTTTCAGACCCATCACACAAGACCTTCTCAAACAAACCGGATCGGCCATTTTATGCGGCGGAACCGGCATGTATATCGAAGCCTTGCTTTTTGGCATGGACGATTTACCCGAGGTTGACCCTGATTTACGCAGTGAAATATTGGATCAGTATGTCCTCAATGGCATAGAACCATTGTTAAACATGCTCTTACAACTCGATCCCAACGCCGGTCAATTGGTGCAGTTAAGCAACCCACAGCGGGTGATGAGGGCCTTGGAATTGTGTATCCAGTTGAGAAAGCCAATGAATGAAATTTATGGCAACGAAAAGCCACAGCACTTCGCCGGCGTGAACATCGTTCATTTGGGGATTGAACACAGCAGAGATGCCCTTTATCAAAGAATCAACCAACGCGTTGACCAAATGATCGCAGCTGGGTTGATTGAGGAATGTAAATCTCTCCTGCCTTACAGAGAGCACAAAGCATTGAACACCGTGGGGTATTCAGAGTTGTTCGACCATTTTGATGGGAAGTTGGACTTGGACCAAGCCATCGACAAAATCAAGCAACACAGTCGCAATTATGCGAAGCGACAGATTACCTATTTCAATAACCGATTTCAAACCCAATGGATCAAACCCGAAGATTGGTCTGAATTCATCACTAAATTTGCACAAACGAAATGACACAAGACATACTAATTAGCTTGTTTGCCCTAACCCTACTCGAGATAGTATTGGGCATCGACAACATCATTTTCAT
>CANHGC010000203.1 GCA_947460045.1 Bacteroidota bacterium
CAATGATTGAGAAACCGGCACCAATAGATTTGATGATGGGTGAATAGGCGGGGTGATTGATGCCCAAAGATTGGAATGCGCTTTGGAAACCGTGGAGCAAGTGGTAGGCCAAGCTGATGCAACCGATCACGTAAACGATAACGGGAATTGGGTCGGCAAAAACGAAGACCATTTCATCGAACAAGGTAGAACCGGCTACTTCTTGGATATCGTTTGTGAAGCGCGAAACCACCCAGAAATGTTTGAGGTGCATCACCAAGAAAATCAACAAGAGGCTACCAAGGATCCCCATGCTGCGTGAGTACCATTTGCTGTTGGCGTTTCCTGCGCTGGCGCCGTATTTGGCGTTGCGTTTTTGGGTGTTGTTGGCGGTGAGGCTCAGGCCTTGGGCGATGTGCAGGATCAGTCCGAGGAACAATCCAATTTCAGAGGCACGAATGAGCCAGTTGTGAGCCATGAATTCTGCTGCATGGTTGAATGTTTCGCCACCGTCGTTGAAGAAAATACAGGCGTTGATACCAGCGTGGACCAACAAAAAAGCCACCAGGGATAAACCGGTGACTGCCATAAGTACTTTCCGACCGATACTAGATGTAAATAGGAAGGAGAGGAGTTTCATAAATTGCTGTTGCTATTTTTTGAATATGGGCAAAGATACGGAGAATTTTTTCAAGTATTTCCCCAGAATGTCGAACTCTAGGTTAACTGTTTGTGACACAGAGAGTTTGGATAAATTGGTGTGTTCCCAGGTGTAAGGGATGATGGCAACGCTGAATGCATCCGGGAAACTGTCTACCACGGTAAGGCTGATGCCATTCACGCAAATGGAGCCTTTGGTAACGGTAAATCCGGCGTCTGATGGGTGTGTGATAAAGATCATCCAACTGCCATCGAGGTCGTGAATTTCATCGATTACGCCAGTGCAATCTACATGTCCTTGCACGATGTGTCCATCGAATCTGCCGTGGGCGGGCATGCATCGCTCAATATTTACGGTATCGTTGTGCTTGAGCTGCCCCAAATTGGTGCGTTGCAGGGTTTCGTCGATGGCGGTAACCCAATATCCATCTTCTTGAATTTCGGTGACGGTAAGACAAACGCCATTGTGTGCCACGCTTTGATCTACTTTGAGTTCAGGGGTGATGGGCGCAGATAATTTGAAGTGAACGTTGGATTGTTCCTTTTTAATGTCAATGATTTGCGCCTGGTGCTCGATGATTCCCGTGAACATGTTTCTCTCTCTTAATGACAAATAAACGACATTATTCCGAAAAGGTTCATCTGCCAATATGACATTTCTTGGAATTGTGGCAATAAAATTGATTTCTGCTTGCTACGATGTCAAATAATAAAGAAAAATCAGAAGCGGAAGAGCCATTGGAAGGGATCAATAACGGGGGAGATCAGCCAGTGGAATCGGTGAATAATGAATCTGAAGAAGGGGTTGCTGAGGTTGAGGGTGTGATGGATGTGAGTGAGCAATTGCAGCAAGAGCGCGACAAGTATTTGCGGTTGTACAGTGAATTTGAAAATTTCCGCAGACGGACAACCAAAGATCGTTTGGATTGGATGCAAACGGCATCGAAAGATGTTTTGGTGAGCATGTTGCCGGTGGTGGATGATTTTGAGCGTGCGTTGAAGGCCATGGAAAATCTGACAGAGACTGAAAAAAAGGCAGTTGAGGGGTTTGATTTGATTCATAAAAAAATGGTGGGGATTTTCACCAAGGTGGGTTTGAAGCCGATGAACGCTGTGGGAGAGGTTTTTGATGCTGAAATTCACGAGGCGATTACGCAGTTTCCTGCACCCTCGGAAGATTTGAAAGGCAAGGTGATTGATGAGGTAGAGAAAGGATATTATTTGAATGACAAGGTTATTCGTTTCGCTAAAGTGGTTGTTGGTAGTTAAATCCTATGAGCAAAAGAGATTTTTATGACGTGCTAGGGGTTTCCCGTGGAGCTTCGCCGGAGGAAATTAAGAAGGCATATAGAAAGTTGGCAATCAAGTATCACCCCGACAAAAACCAGGGTGATAAGGAGTCTGAGGAGATGTTTAAGGAGGCGGCTGAGGCTTATGATGTATTGAGTAATCCAGACAAAAAGCAGCGTTATGATCAGTTTGGTCATGCGGGCATGGGTGCTGGTGGTGGTGGGCCGCAAGGATTTAGCATGGATGATATATTCTCACAATTTGGGGATGTATTTGGGGGTGACGACGGCATGTTTGGTTCCTTTTTTGGCGGCGGTGGCGGTCGTTCTCGTAGATCGGCTGGTTCCAATATCAGGATCAAAATAAAGCTGACGTTGCCGGAGATGAAGGCGGGCGTGGAGAAAACGGTGAAATACCGGAGGATGGTACAGGCCGAGGGCGTGAAGTATGCTACTTGTAAGCAATGCAACGGTTCGGGCACTGTTCGTCGGGTTCAGAATACCTTTTTGGGTCAAATGGCAACCAACAGCCCATGTCCGGTTTGTTCAGGAATGGGTAAAATGATTGAAAGTAAGCCCAAGGAAGCCAACGAGCAAGGATTGATATCTCAAGAGATTGAGACCAGCATTCGTATTCCGGGTGGTGTGGCTGAAGGCATGCAATTGAGCATGAACGGCAAAGGGAATTATGGCCCGGGTGGAGGTGCTGCAGGAGATTTGATTGTTTTGATTGAAGGCATTCCACATGATGAATTGACCCGTGAAGAAAACAATGTGATTTTCCATTTGTGGTTGAGTTTTACTCAGGCTACATTGGGCGATAGCGTAGAAGTGCCCACTTTGGATGGTAAGGTTAGGATCAAGATTGATGCCGGTACCCAGCCTGGAAAGATGTTGAGGTTGAAGGGCAAAGGATTTCCGGATTTGAACGGTTACGGCACCGGGGACCAACTGGTGGTGTTGAATGTTTACGTGCCTACCAAGGTGAATTCAGAAGAAAAAGCCTTGTTGGAAAAGTTGGCTGACGCTGATAATTTTAAGCCATCGGCCAAGGAGAAATCCTTTTTTGATAAATTGAAAGATTTGTTCTGATTCTAGGCGATGGGGTGACGTCTGTTGAATGTCATTTTATCGTATGAATCGCACATGAAGTATGGGGGATGTTCATTTGGGCATCCCCCAATTTTTTTATTTCTTTTTTGGGTGGAGGTGTTGGGTTTATTTTGTGGCAATGAATGATGGGTTACAATTTGGTGATTTGTTGATGGATAACTGCAGGCGATTTTTTACTGCGCAGGGTAAGGTTTTGGTTTTGTTGATTTGCTTGTTTGGCCTAAGTGCCAATGCCATACTTGCACAAGGGAGTGATTCCAAGGACAATATAGATTTTGAGCATTATCGGGGCATGGTTTGCTCAGGGGAATTGCCCATCGATTTTAAAACATCGTCTGTGAAAAAGGTGGGTGATGCGTTGAGTGAATTGAAGGGTAAGGAGTTGGGCCGGAAAGAAGCGGCTTTGGAAAAAGAGCATTTGATTCAAAGTGTTTTTGCCATTGATGAATTGTTGATGGGGGGCCGGATTTTATATGGAGATCCAATGTCGGACTTCGTTGAGGCGGTTGGACAAAAATTGTTGGCGGCGAATGATCGGGGGGATTTGATGGAATCGCTGCGATTCTATGTATTGAAATCCAACGAGGTAAATGCGTATGCTACGAGCAACGGGGTGGTGATTGTTACGGTGGGTTTGTTGAGCAGGATTGAAAATGAGAGTCAGTTGGCGTTTATTTTGGCTCATGAGATTCAGCATTTTATACAACGACATTCATTGAAGCAATTCAAGCATCGCAAAACCAGGAGAGTGCGTGTGCGTGGGGTGGCTGGTGACTCAGAGTTGAAGGACGTGTATCAATTTTCGAAGGAGAACGAGATGGAGGCAGATGAAAAGGGGTTTGAGATGATGGTGAGATCGGGCTACGATTTGTTGGAGGGGGTGTTTGTGTTTGATATGTTGAAGTATGGCGACTATCCTTTTATGGAGGCCAAGTTGGCGTTGGATTCGTTTGAATTTGGGGAGTATGTTTTCCCGAAGACGTTGAAAGATGCGGTGAATTTGGGGGTAAATTCGGCAGAGATAGAGGACGGTAAGTATTTGGAAGGTTTGGGCGATGATGAC
>CANHGC010000204.1 GCA_947460045.1 Bacteroidota bacterium
AAACGGCACAAAGGCACAAAGCTGGATCAACCTGCATGATTATGTCAATTTCTCAACGATTCCAGAAACCAATTCCTTCGAGTTTACGCTGCCAACCCTGACTTTGGTGAACGAAATCATTCCCATGGAAGCGGCCATCATTAAAGTCCAAGCGGTTACCGTGAAAGGCGATACCACCGAGATGAACGCCGGCAGCTTCAAAGTGAATCCAGATGCTTCGGCCGAGGATTTGGTGAGCAAAATGCCGGGGGTAACGTCATCGAACGGACAAGTACAAGCACAGGGAGAGCAAGTGAAGAAGGTACTGGTAGACGGTAAACCTTTTTTTGGCGATGACCCAAACGCGGCCTTGAAGAATCTTCCCGCGGATGTAGTGAACAAAATTCAAATATTTGATGGCAAAAGCGAACAAAGCCTATTTTCCGGGATCGATGATGGCAATACCGTAAAAACCATGAACATCGTGACAAAATCTCAATTCAGAAACGGATTGTTTGGTCGGGGCTTTGCGGGTTATGGGCGTGCGATTGAGACCAGCAGCGCAAGCGATATCAATAAATACAAAGGCGGCATAACCATCAACTCATTCAAAGGGAATCGCAGACTTTCTTTGTTGAGTCAAACCAACAACATCAACGAACAAAACTTCTCTTTCGAAGACTTGGTTGGTGGCATGGGGGGCGGAAATCGCGGTGGCGGCATGGGTCGTATGGGTGGCATGGGCGGCGCTGCCAACCTATTTACGGGAAACCAATCGGGCATCACAACAACTAGGGCGATTGGATTGAACTACAGCGACCAATGGAGCAAATCCACAGAGGTATCGGGCAGTTATTTTTTCAATAAAACCCTCAACAACAACGATTACAACACCAACAGAACCTACATCACAGGGGATGGTACTTCGCCCACACAATTGGGTTATTTGGATACAAACAACAACAACACAAACAACAACAGCCACCGTTTTAATGCTCGTTTTAGTATCAAGTTAGACTCTAGCAATTCATTGGTCATTGATTCACGTGCATCCCTTCAACAAAATTCCGTTGCGAACCCGTTGCATGCGATTACGTTCAACGGCGATGGCCTAACAATCAGCAATCTATCCAATTACAACAACACACAAACCTCTGGGATCAGGAGCAACGTGAGTTTGTTATGGAGACATTCATTCCCAAAGAAAGGCAGAACGCTGTCTGTAGAAGCCAATCCGGGCATAAACGGCCAATCGGGGTCGGTATTGCTTCAAAACACGAACAGTTGGCTGGGGGTTGAAACCAAGCGGGATCAAAAAACGGGCATCGACAAACTGAGTCAAACATTTACGGGCAACCTCACTTTCACCGAAAGCCTAGATAGCAATCACTATTTGGCAGCCACCATTGCCACAAACATTAATCAAAACAATACCGATAGATTGGCCAATCTTTACGATGCGATGAGCGGTCAATACATCCTATTAGACACCCTCTTTTCGAGCAAGTTTGTGAATGGTTATACCTCAAACAAAATGGGGGTTTCTTATCGATATCAAACATACAAGTGGAACG
This sequence comes from Bacteroidota bacterium, assembly GCA_947460045.1. Lineage (GTDB taxonomy): Bacteria > Bacteroidota > Bacteroidia > NS11-12g > UBA955 > UBA955. The sequence continues at coordinate 1,554 of CANHGC010000204.1, forward strand.
TAACGGCCAGTTTGGATGCGCAATTGGCGCAATTGAATGGATCATTAAGTTTACCTAAGAGCGTGGAATTGAACAGGCAATTCACCTCATTGCTTCCTGGGATACAAGCCAGATATAACATGGGAAGCAAGAAGAACTTGAGATTCAACTACTCAACATCGAACAATGCGCCCAGCATAGATCAACTGCAACCAGTTACAAACAACAACAATGTGATGCAACTGAGCACCGGAAATCCTTTGTTGGTGCAGGATTACCAGCATAGCTTTTTCATGCGCTTCTTTGGCGTTACCCCAGAAACAGGAAAAAATCAATTTTTCATGATCAATGCCCAATTTAGCAACAATTACATTTCCAGTAAAACCATATTGGGCTTGAATGAGCCAACGTGGGTTAAGCTGAACAATGCCACATTTTCTGGTAACAATGGTTCGGCTTTTGGGGAGTATAATCAAAACGACAGTGTTTTATTGACACCGGGGGCACAAATCACCTTGCCCATCAACATGAATGGATATTACAACGTGCGGATGTTTGGCAGTTGGGGAAGAACCATCAAAAAGCTGAATATCAATTCAAATGCAGGCATAACGGTGTCTCATATTCCCAGCATGATTCAGATGGGTAACAATTTGGCAAAAACCAACATGGCCACCAACCCCAGTGCCAATGCGGGTCTGGTTTTGGCTAGCAACATTTCGGAGAAAATCGATTTTAACATCAGCGGAAATGTGAGCTATAGCCAAGTCATCAACAGCATACAGCTTCGCAGCAATCAAACCTACATGAGTTATAACTCACGCGCGGCGGTGAATTTCATGCCCAACAAAAAATGGGTCTTGAATTCAGATGTTACTTACCAAGCATTTTCGGGTTTATCCAATTCATTCAACCAATCTTACTATTTGTGGAACGCCGGACTGGGTTACAAGTTTTTGAAAAACAATGCCGGGGAACTGCGGATCACGGGCTATGATTTGTTAAACCAAAATCGAAGCATTCAGCGCAATGTTACCCAAACGTATTACGAAGATGTAAAAACGAAAGTTTTGAACCGTTACGTGATGCTTACATTCACTTACAAGTTGAGAAAGTTCAATGGCAAGGGTGAAGACGGCAAAGACATGAAAATGATGTTCCCTGGCGGTATGCCACCATCAGGTATGCCGATGCATGGAATTCCGGGGAGATGATTATTAACAATCCACGACCATCATGAAGGGTTTTCAGACCCAAATTTAAAATCAATGGAGTTAGCTCCATGAAAATGTTGGCACAAATGTTGGCACAATTTTAAATAAAAAAAACAGCCAAATGGTATTTGGCTGTTTTTTTTGTGATCCCGCTGGGACTCGAACCCAGGACCCATACATTAAAAGTGTATTGCTCTACCAACTGAGCTACGGAATCATTTCCTTTTCCCTTTCGTTCTAAGGAGGTGCAAAAATAAGCCTCTACATTGAAAAATCAAATGTTTTCTGAAATTTCTTTTCGATATGTGTGATGAATTTTTGTCTTTATTGCACCCAAACTTTCTAACATACTGATCATCTTTGGATTAAAATCACCCACCCACGCCAACTCCATACTCTCTGCTTTTCTGGTTTTTAAAATCCCTTCATGAAATTTCATGATCAAACCCGTTTCAATGCCCAAATTGTGGTGTGATGGCACTACGCCAAACACAATCCCCTTGGCCTTGTCGATTTCACCCCGCTTAAACACAAATTGCAATTTCTCCCACAAGCCCAACTTGCCTCTAAACTGCTTAAATACCTGATTCACCTCCAAAATGGCGATAAAAAAGCCAATCGGACGACCATTGTCGTAGGCGAACACCGCAAACTCTGGGGGCATCGCCAATTTCACCTCCTTCAATCGAGCCAATAGCACCGGTTGTGTCAATGGCTCAAAATCCTCGTGAAACGCCCATGCTTGATTGTAAATCTCCACAAAATCATTGGCATACTTCGATAGGTTTTTATATTCCAAAAATTCAAACGAATAATTGGATTTCGACATCACCCTGTTCGCTATTTTACTAAATCTATCGTAATTAAACGTTGATTCGGTAATATCATAGGTGTTTTGTTCAATTTCTACGTAATACCCCCTACTTTCGATCCAATTGCGATAATACGGTGGGTTGTAACTTTCCTTGTACGATGTTGGATTGGCGCTGGATATCATCAATCCCCAAAAGCTGTCACGATCCCCAAAATTCACCGGGGCATCGATGCTCAAGCACTGCTCCTCTTCCAACCATGTCTCAGCCACATCCCAAAGCTGCATCGCCATAAAATCGTTTTGAATACATTCAAAAAATCCGATTCCTCCGCGCTTGCCAGACTTCGGCCTCTGTGTATAGAACGCCGCTATCCTGCCCGCCGCAACACCCTGAGCATCAAAAATCACCCACCTACGGGCCATTCCATTGCGAAAGGATTTGTTTTTGGCTGGATCAAAAACCGCCTCTACATCTCCTTTGAGGGGATAAATGAATTGAGGATCTTGGGCATACA
>CANHGC010000205.1 GCA_947460045.1 Bacteroidota bacterium
ACTTATCCACGGTTGCATGTTTGCAGGCAAAACAACCAAATTGATTGGCTTGTACAATGAAAGCATGCTCAGCAACGACGAAAAATTGGTTGTAAAACCATTGCTCGACCAACGCTATAACGCCAGCAAAATCAATAGCCACGGGGGATTACAAATGCTGGCACACCGCATTTCAAAAGCCGAAGAAATCTACCCGTTGATCACCGAAACAACCAAAGAAGTTTACATAGACGAAGTGCAATTCATGGGCCCTTACGTAATCGAAGTCATTGGCGAAATCATGATGAACAACATCCATGTGATTGCGGCCGGACTCGATAAGGACTACATGGCACGAGATTTCGGCCCAATGGCAGCGCTCAAAAAATTGGCCACAACCAAAATTGAAGTCAAAGCCCAATGCCAAATCTGTAAAAAACCCGCAAACTTCACCTTCCGTGAACCCGGAAACAACGATTTGGTGGTGGTAGGCCACAACGACATCTATCAAGCGCGATGCGAAGAACATTGGCTTCAAGGCATGGAAGGCAGACTGGAAGTCCCAACACCCGCCTAACCCACCTCCGATTAAAACAACCCAAATGTCACAAACCAACAACACATTTCGCTTAACTGCCCTTTTCAAAGAATTTTTCAAGAGCCAGCAAGCGGCAGGCATATTACTCGTTTCCGCAACCCTCATTTCTCTCATCGCGGCAAACAGCCCTTGGGGCGAAAACTACATCGCCTTTTGGAACACCCACATCGGCCCGTCAACGCACAATTTCCACCTCAATCACAGCATCACCGAATGGATCAATGACGCACTCATGACCATTTTCTTCTTGCTCGTGGGATTAGAAATTGAACGCGAACTCTACATCGGCGAATTATCGAACCGAAAAAGGGCAATGCTCCCCCTCATGGCCGCCTTGGGCGGAATGCTCTTCCCAGCACTGATTTACTTCCTTTTCAACTTCAACCACCCCGAAACCCTCTCCGGAGCAGGTATCCCCACAGCCACCGACATCGCTTTCGCCATCGCCATCATGGGCTTACTGGGCGATAGGGTTCCCCCAGCATTAAAAGTATTCCTCACCGCATTGGCCATCATCGATGACCTAGGAGCCATCGTTGTGATTGCCATTTTCTACGGTGGTGGTTTCGATGCGATGTACCTCACCTTGGTCTGTGGCATTTGCGCCATCCTCTATTACCTCAATAAAAAAGAAAATGAAAACCCTTGGCTTTTCCTCATATTGGGTGTTTCCTTGTGGTTCTGCATGCTACACAGCGGCATCCATGCTACTTTATCCGGGGTAATTTTGGCCTTCGCTCTGCCTTTCAAATCGGGCAAGCCCAACACCCTCAGCTATCGCGTTGAACACAAAATCCAGTGGCCCGTTACATTCATCATTCTACCACTGTTTGCCCTCTCAAATACGGCCATCGCCATCAACTCAAACACGCTCGCACAGCTACTCAACCCTGAAAGCCTGGGCATCTTTTTTGGCCTCGTGATTGGCAAACCCCTCGGCATAGTGCTCGTTAGCCTACTCGCCGTGAAAATGGGCATCGCCAGCCTCTCTCAATCCATCTCACTCAAAAAACTCATCGGGGCAGGCATTTTGGGCGGAATCGGATTTACCATGGCCATTTTCGTCGACAATCTCGCCTTCACCCAATCAGAGTACATCGATTTGGGTAAAATCAGCATTTTGATAGCCAGCACAACTTGCGCAATTCTGGGCTTCGCGCTGCTCAAATCAGACGCCAAATAACCCATATTTTTGTTTCGATTTTTATTATACTAAAAAATGAAACTTAAACATTAACACAAGAAAAATCCCATTCACAAAAACACAACCATTCATTCACCAATTTTTCACTCCATTAATGTGAAATTTTCGATATCTGAGAATTTTCAATGAAATTCTTTTATAGATTGCGAGCATTAGATCAAAGATGGAAGAAATCGGACGCATATTACAAAAAGACTACTTGCTGCTGCAAGAAGTTGATTTACAGAGCGCTGAACTCAGTCAAAATCTACTCAAACACGCCCAATATTTAAGAACTTGTGACTTCGCTGAATTCAGAATCCTAATTCCCCACCATACGCCCCTACCTACAATCAACACCATCGAAGCCTTTATCAACAAACAAAATATCAAGGGGGCCATTCGATATTATATTCCTGTAGACAACCAATCAAAATTCGACAAAGACGTTGAATTAAATCCAGAATTATCATTCAAAAATTGGATTGCCATTTTGCCCACAGAAGATTTCAGGTATGAGGTATTGGCAAAAAAGATTTGGAACTTGAGTATGGGCGGCAAAGCCATCATGATCCTTCAACCAGAGCGGGTTACACAATGGCGAGGAAACCAAAAACATTTCAAACGCCTCCATCTCAAAGGCGCAAACATGGCTTTCTCAGGCACTAGTAAATACAGTTTGGGATTTTTCCATAAACGCAATTTGCGACAACTTCACCAGGATCGCATCATAGCCATGTGGCTTACCCCACAGATTTACGATGTAAATTCGGCCTTATTCAAAAAAGACATGGCCATCAGATTGAACGCCATTCAATCCATCAAAACTTCACCAAACGATTTGTAAATCAACAATCAATCTTCAATGTTGGCGATTTTCACCAACTTCGCAAGATTGATAATTTCTATTTTCTTGCCCTCCAAAGCAACCACACCCTCGTGTTTCAAATCACTCAATAATCGTATTGCAGTTTCTGTTGCCGTACCCACCAAATTGGCCAAATCCTCCCTACTGATTTTCAAATCAATGGTTTTGCCATCCAACTCAAACCCATAGGTTTCCTTGATAAACAACAACGCCTCAGCCAATCGCTCTCGCACCGGTTTTTGAGCGAAATGCGTAATACTCACCTCCGCCTTCCGCAAGTCATCGCTCAACATCTTCATAATCTCCATAGAAAGAATCCCATCTTTTTGCAACACCCCCATAAACAACTCTTTGGGAATAAAACAAATGCCCGCCTCTTCCAAAACCACCGCCGACGCACTGTATTTATCACCACTCAGCAATGCGCGATAACCCATCAAATCGCCAGGCTTTATCAACCGTAAAATTTGCTCTTTGCCATCCTCACCCAATTTTACCAACTTGATTTTACCTCGATTCACACAAAAGATACCCAACGGACGAGAACCCTCGTGAAAAATCACCTGGCCTTTCTTGTATGGTGTACAAATTTTCTCGTCGTTGATTTGATCCATAGTGTCGTTTTCAACCCTACAAAAAACCGATGTAAAACGTTTTTTACAATTGGCGCAGTCTACAGAATCATGGGTGAACGACATATCAGTATATATTAGATCCTACTCCAAATGTAAACAAAAAGAACAAAAGTTAAACAAAAATCGCTGCCCCTATTTGGGAGTACAACACGACCCCTGTTTTACGCCAATTTTCACATCCGGCGAAAGATACGGAATCCCCAAATTCAAGCCCCTCAATAGAAACCAAACACCCATAACCAACAACCACCAAGGAAGCAATTTCGACCAATATTTTCGCACGCCCCAACCAATTCTCGACCCAACCAAGCCCAAAACAAACAAACTAGGCATATTACCCAACCCAAAACCCATCATCAAAAACATACTGCCACCAGTAGTCCCCTGACCCACTGCTGCCATCAATGCGCCATACACCAGTCCACATGGCAACATCCCATTGGCAAATCCCGCCACCGCCCTCCAACCCAAATCATTGCCTTTCATCGCCGAAGCATATAATTGCAACACCCGCCCCCTCAAAACTGAAAGAAAACCCAGCGATTGCCTCTCACCCAAATCCACACCACCACTCTGTCCATGCCCTCCAACCCATCTATCAATGAGCCAACCCCATCGTTGATAGACCCACATCACCAAAAACACCAACCCAACCCCAATACTGAATTCACTTTGAAATGCTCGAATATCTAACACCTGAAACATCAAACCCGCCAACAAACCCATCAACACATAGGCAAAGGTCCTGCCCATATGATACACCAAAGACCCCAACCAAC